>CAZLTK010000006.1:0-30690 GCA_964562535.1 uncultured Candidatus Planktophila sp. | reverse complement strand
GCTCGAAATCAACTTCGAGAACTTCAACAGTTACCTCGTCGCCAACTTCAACAACTTCACCTGGGTGATCGATGTGCTTCCATGAAAGCTCTGAAACGTGAACAAGACCATCAACGCCACCAAGGTCAACGAATGCACCGAAGTTAACGATTGATGAGATTACGCCGGTACGAACTTGACCCTTTTGTAGCTGGTTCAAGAATGTAGTGCGTGACTCTGATTGGGTCTGCTCTAGGAATGCGCGACGTGACAGAACAACGTTATTGCGGTTCTTATCGAGTTCGATAATACGCGCTTCAACTTCCTTACCGATGTAAGGAGTTAGATCACGAACGCGACGCATTTCAACGAGTGATGCTGGCAAGAAGCCGCGAAGACCGATATCAACGATCAAGCCACCCTTAACAACTTCAATAACTGTTCCGACGACAACTTCGTCGCGTTCTTTCTTGCCTTCGATTTCGCCCCAGGCGCGCTCGTACTGTGCGCGCTTCTTAGAGAGAATTGTGCGGCCTTCTTTATCTTCCTTTTGGAGAACGAGCGCTTCAATGCGGTCGCCGACCTTAACAATGTCATTTGGATCTGCATCGTGGCGGATTGAGAGTTCGCGTGAAGGAATTACACCTTCTGTTTTATATCCAATATCAAGAAGTACTTCTTCGCGATCTACTTGGACTACTGTTCCGACGACCAAATCGCCGTCATTGAAATTTCTGATTGTGCCTTCGATTGCTGCAAGAAAATCTGCTGCCGATCCAATGTCGTTAACTGCTACGACTGGTGATGATGTGCTCAAGTTGCTCCGTAGGGATAGAAAGTAATAGGACTCCAGAACCTTTCTGGTGAACGGGCGTAAGCGTACGGTTTTAGCGGTTAGTTGGGCAAATCCGCCCAATAGTCAGGCGTAAACTAACTACAAATGAAGCGTTACAAAGAACTATTTGCTATCCCGAATGTCTGGGTCTTGGTGCTGGCCGCTTTCCCGGCTCGAGTTTCATACGGCATGGTCGCACTCTCGATCTTTTTTAAAACTGAAGATGCAACTGGTTCGGTTGCAGTTGCTGGTTTGGCGATCGGTATTAACTCACTTGCTGGAGCTGCGACCGCTGGCCTTCGGGGATCACTTATGGATCGTTATGGACAGAAGTGGCCGCTGCGCATCTTGGTTCCAGGGTATGCATCGATGATGATCATTCTCAACATGATGGAAAATAGAAGTGCGATTTTGATCGCAGCCTTCATCATGGGTATCAGCGCTCCCCCAATTAATCTCTCTGTGCGTCCACTTTGGAAAATGATTGTTCCAGAAGATTACCTACGCACTGCCTACGCAGTTGATACATCTGTGATGAGTACTGCTGGAGTAATTGGACCTGTGGTTGCTACTTCGCTCGCGCTTTCATCCAGGCCAGGAAGCGCACTTGTGGTTGCTGCAATATTTATGGCAGTAGGCGGTGGTTCGCTTGCGATAACTAAAGTCTCACGCGATTGGGTGCCAGAGAAAAAAGATATAAACCATATCTCTCTGTGGCGCCATAAAGCGATTCAGTTACTGATGATAGAAGGCTGCTTTATTGGATTTGGTTGGGGTGTATTCGATGTTGCAGTCCCCGCATTTGCAACTCTAGAGGATGTTCCACATAGAACTGCTTGGGTTCTGACTGCAATGGGGATAGGAAATATAGTCGGCGGATTACTTGGCGGGCTAGTTTCTGGAAAAGTTTCAGCGCTGAAGGCGATGCGTCTTACCTATATGACATGGGTTTTTATCTCGATACCGATTGTTTTCACATATCCTGGTTGGTCGATGGTAATCGCCGGCGCAGTACTTGGACTTGTAGGTGGAACGATTCAAGTCTTTTACTGGGAAGTTATGGAGGCGGTGCGGCCTAAGGGTTCTGCAGTTGGAATGATGGGTTGGATCTGGACCGTTGAAGGTACGTTGATGTCAATCGGTGCTGCTGCGGGCGGCTGGATCGCTGAAACTTATTCACCACGTTTTGCGATGTCAATTACAACTTTCACCATTATCTCTGGATTTATTATCTTAAATCTTGGTCGAAAGCGCTTAGCGGCAGCAGATCGAATTCCAAGCCAGGAAGAAGATCTCGCAGCGATGTCCGATAACTCTCCAACAACTAGTTAATCACCAGTTAAAAACCACTAGTGAGCGGCTTCGTTCCAGCTCTTACCGATACCGACGCTGACATCGAGCGGTGCGCGAAGCGGGAAGGCAGAACCCATCTCACGTCGCACCAAATCAGTCAGAACTTCTTCTTCACCCGCTACAACTTCAAGGATTAACTCATCGTGAACCTGCAGCAAAAGGCGTGATTTAAGGTTCTCGCTAATCAACGCGCGCTCGACATTTAGCATCGCCTGTTTGATGATGTCGGCGGCTGAGCCCTGAATCGGAGCATTTAGCGCCATGCGTTCTGCAATCTCACGGCGTTGGCGGTTATCGTGCATTAAATCGGGCAGGTAGCGTCTGCGCCCCATAACCGTTTCGGTGTATCCCACTTTGCGCGCTTGTTCTACAACGCTACTTAAGTAATCACGGATTCCACCAAATCGCTGGAAATAACGATCCATTAAATCCTGTGCAGCAGGTGGCGAGAGATCCAATTGCGCGGCAAGACCATATGAACTCAAGCCGTAGGCAAGTCCGTAAGACATCGCTTTGATCTGACGGCGCATCTCTGAATCAACTTCATTGGCTTTCACACCGAAGACAAGACCAGCAACGGTGGCATGTAGATCTTCACCGGTTTCAAATGCTGCAAGTAACCCAGCATCATTTGAGAGATGGGCCATGATCCGCATTTCGATCTGGCTGTAATCTGCAGTTAAGAGTCCGCTAAATCCTTTATCTGCGATAAATGCGTTACGGATACTGCGACCTTCTTCGGTTCGAACCGGGATATTCTGCAGGTTTGGCCCTACAGATGAAAGACGACCCGTTGCTGCAACGGTCTGCGCAAAATGGGTGCGGATACGTCCATCACTTCCTATCTCCGCAATTAAACCTTCGACGGTTGTGCCTAATTTTTTGGTTTCCCGAATTCGAAGAAGTGATTCAAGAAGTGGATGCTTTGTCTTTTCAAATAACCAATTGAGCGCCTCGGCATCGGTTGTAAATCCAGTCTTGATCTTCTTCGTCTTTGGCAGGTTTAGTTCATCGAAGAGAACAACTTGTAGCTGTTTTGGAGAGGCCACGTTAAATTCATGGCCGGCGGCTAGGTGAGCTGCCTTTGTCTCGCGCGCGACTTCGCCTTCAAAAAATGTCGCTAACTTTTCAAGTTCTTTACGATCAACGGCGATACCGCGGTTCTCCATAACTGCGAGCAGGCGCGCAATAGGAAGTTCTAGATCTGTAAAGAGGGCAAGAACACCGCGATCTTTCATCTCGGTTAGAAGAGAGCCACGTAATTTAAAGAGGGCGGCCGCGCTTGTAAGAAGTGATTGCTCTGGGGAGGAAGTATCAATTTGAGCGCCATCTCCCCAGCGCTCTAATAGATCGGATAACTCTTGTGCTCGCACCCCTGGGTTTACAAGATATGCAGCGAGTGCAGTATCGAAAACAACTCCATCAAGTAGGTTTTCACGAGCCAGCGACTTGGCATCATGTGCAATCTTCGAAACTTTTGGGTTCTGTGCCCACTCCCCCATCTGTGCAGAATGAATCAAATAGACATCGCTTGGATTAAAGGCAACTGCATAACGATGCAATTTTTCATTCAGTAGTTCAAAAGATAGAGCGATATCTCCTGAGTGCTGGGATATCTTTTCGCTTAACTCTTCAGGTGACAGAGTTCCGCCTTCGATCACTGGGGCAAAGAGCGTGAAATCATCGTTGTTGCTTTGAATCTTTACCTCTTTGACTACTGAGTCTCGGTTAAGTATTGGCTTTAAACGATCTTTAAGAGTTCGAAACTCGAGTTGTTCAAATAACTTGGTGAGATCACTTTCGACAACGCCAGCCCAAGCAAGTGCATCAACTTGGTATTCGATCGGTGCATCATGCACGAGTTGAGTTAACTCGCGGTTACGGATTACATCGTCAATATTGTCACGCAGTGATTGGCCAACTTTTCCGCCGACTTTATCCACGTTGGAGATCAATTCTTTAAGAGATCCGTACTCGACTATCCACTTTGCGGCAGTCTTTTCACCAACGCCTGGAATCGATGGCAAGTTATCGCTCGGGTCACCGCGCAGCGCCGCAAAATCTGGATACTGATCAGGGCTCATGCCGTATTTTTCTTTCACGGCATCTGGCGTCATGCGCGCTAATTCGGAGACGCCGCGCTTTGGATAGAGAACCGTGGTCTTATCTGTCACCAACTGAAAGCTGTCCCGGTCACCGGTACAGATAAGCACTTCAGCACCTTCACGTTCTGCTTGCTTAGTAATTGTGGCAATGATGTCATCTGCTTCGTAACCTTCGAGTGCAAACTGGGTTATTCCGAATCCTGTAACCAAATCATTTAGATAAGACATCTGCGAACGGAATTCATCCGGAGTCTTAGCACGATTGGCTTTGTAATCAGGGAAGATATCGGTGCGGAATGTCTTGCGTGAAACATCGAAGGCAACGGCAACATGGGTTGGCTTCTCGTCTTTAAGTAATGAGATCAACATCGTCGCAAAACCATAAATAGCATTTGTATGTTGGCCTTGTGCGGTTGTGAAATTTTCGGCAGGAAGTGCGAAGAAGGCGCGATATGCCATCGAATGGCCATCGATAAGTAATAAACGCTTCTGGGCCATGGCGTCATCCTAGAGAAGTACCCGTTAACAAGTTACTATTTCGAACTATGACGCAGCCAGAAAATACCCCGAACTATCTAGAGCTAATTCGCCAACGCGGAAGTGGCGCCCTCGATAAGAAGATGGGAATTGAGATCCTTGAGGCATCCCCTGAGCGATTAGTTGGACGTATGCCAGTTGAAGGAAATACCCAACCAATTGGTTTGCTACATGGTGGTGCAAATGTCGTTTTGGCTGAATCGCTAGGTTCTATAGGTACCCAATTAAACGCTGGACCAAATCGCAGAATTGTTGGCGTTGATATCAACGCCACACATCATAAATCGGCAATGTCAGGATATGTGACAGGCGTTGCCACAGCGGTATCAATAGGAAAAACCTTATGCGTATACGAAGTTGTGATTACCAACGAGCAAGGTCAACGAACTTGTAGCGCAAGAATCACTTGCATGATCCTCGCTGAGCGCTAATAGAAAATCAGTGAGCGCCAGTACCGAGGTAGGCCTCGCGTACTGCAGGATCGTTAAGAAGATCTGAAGCCTTAGCTTCCTTAACAACGTTTCCGGTCTCAAGAATGTAGGCACGGTGTGCGCGTTGTAGCGCTTGCTGTGCATTCTGTTCAACGAGAAGAATTGTTACGCCGGTCTTATTGATCTCGGTGATGATGCGGAAGATATTTGCAATCATCTGTGGTGCTAGACCCATTGAAGGTTCATCGAGAAGAAGAACCTTTGGACGAGCCATGAGCGCACGGCCAATTGCGAGCATCTGCTGTTCGCCGCCAGATAAAGTTCCGCCTGCTTGAGAGACACGTTCCTTAAGGCGAGGAAATAGCGTGAAGACCTTATCTAGATCTTCGGCCATCTCGTTCTTACGATCGTGACGGTGGAACTTACCCATTTCAAGATTTTCCAAAACGGTCATACCTGGGAAAATTCCGCGACCTTCAGGTGCTTGCGATAGACCAAGATCTACGCGCTTATGTGCAGGAACGTTGGAGATATCATCACCATTGAAGATGATCTGTCCGCTAGTTACTGGACGAAGACCTGAAATTGTCTTAAGCATGGTTGTCTTACCGGCACCGTTAGCGCCGATGAGAGTAACAATTTCGCCTTCGTTAACAACGATTGATACGCCTTTGATAGCTTCAATCTTGCCGTAGTGAACGTGTAGATCTTTAATTTCAAGACGCATCTGCAGGTACTCCTAGGTAAGCCTCAATAACGCGAGGGTCGTTTTGTACTTCAGCTGGTGAACCATCAGCGATCTTGGTTCCGAAATCGAGCACAACTACACGATCAGAGATTCCCATGATAAGTGACATATCGTGTTCGATTAAAAGAACTGTGTAGCCAGCATCGCGAACTTTCTTAATTGTCGCGGCAAGTTCAACCTTTTCTTGTGGGTTAAAACCTGCAGCAGGCTCATCAAGGAGAAGCAACTTAGGTGAAGTTCCCATAGCGCGAGCGATTTCAAGACGACGCTGAACACCGTAAGGCAAGTTACGGGCTAAGCGATCTGAGTACTCATCGATTCCGATGAACTCAAGTATTTCGAGCGCTTTAGCGCGGTGCTCGCGTTCTTCGCGACGAGCACGAGGCGTGCCAAAGAGTGCAGAAACTAGACCGCTCTTCTTATGAACATCGGTTGCGGTAATGACATTTTCAAGTGTTGTCATATCTCCGAATAAGCGAATGTTCTGGAAGGTGCGTGCGATACCAAGACCAGTGATCTGAAAGCGCTTCTTGCCACCGATCTTCTGACCATCGAAATTAATTGAACCAGAAGTTGCTTGATAGACGCCGGTGATCACGTTAAAGACTGTTGTCTTTCCCGCACCGTTAGGGCCAATAAGGGCGAGGATTTCGCCTTCGCGAACCTCAAGATTTACTTCATTAAGCGCTGTAACGCCACCGAACTTCATGGTGAGGTTTTCTAGGTTTAATAGAACTTTAGCCATCTTTAATTCGCCCCTTTCTTAACAATTGCTTTTTCGCGTTTCTTTCGCGGTAGTAGTCCATCTGGGCGGAAGTTCATAACTACAACAAGAACTAAGCCGAAGACTAAGAGGCGCGCATCAGAGATAAAGCGGATGCGATCTGGCAGGTAACCAAGAATTGTTGCACCGATAATTACGCCCCAGATATTTCCTATTCCGCCGAAGACAACGCAGGCAAGGATAAGAATCGAAACGTTTAGGGTAAACATTTCAGGTGCGATGAAGAGGTTCTTTGACGCGTAGAGAACGCCAGCGGCGCCACCAATTGCAGCACCGAGAGTAAATGACCAGATCTTGTATTTAAGAGTTGGTACGCCCATCAGCTCTGCAGCATCTTCATCTTGTCGAATCGCTTCCCAGGCGCGGCCTGGACGTCGAACTGATAGACGTCGGATCATCCAGATCGTTAGCAAGATCATTACTAGAACAACCCAGAAGAAGACTTTCTGATCATCTAATCTAAATTTTAGCGGTCCGATATCAGGTGGCATCGGAACGTTTGCGATTCCGTTGGGACCCTTACTCCAAGAAGAGTTGAGAAGAACGAGGCGAACAATCTCACCGAATCCCAAGGTGACGATTGCTAGGTAATCACCACGGAGGCGAAGAGTCGGTAGACCGAGGACTACGCCGGCGATCATCGCAAATGCGATACCGAAAGGCATGATCTCCCAAGTATTTAACCCAGTAGTAGTACCCATAATCGCCATTGTGTAAGCACCGATAGCGAAGAAAGCAACGTAACCAAGATCGAGCATTCCAGACTTACCGACAACAATATTTAAGCCCAAAGCCATAAGAACGAAGACTGCAACTGGATAGACAAGAACTGCGTCATAAGCTGCGATTGGTGTTGCTAGAAATGACGCACCAGCAAATGGAAGTAGCGCAACTAAAACAATTGTGGTTACGGCGATTAGTACTCGAGCTGGTCGGCCAGAGCGCTCCCAAATGCCTGCGCCCCAATCGCGGAGGTTCCAGTAATTTCTAATTTTCATGAGTTATGCCCTCGTTGTCTGAACGGCTTCACCGAATAAACCATTCGGTTTAAAGAGAAGGACTAGAACTAGAACGATAAAGACGGTAACTGCCTTCCACTGTGTTCCAAGAACAGCAGAGGCATAAACTTCAAGAAGTCCAAGTGCGAGTCCGCCATAGAAGGCACCGCGGATATTTCCGATTCCACCGATAACTGCCGCGGTAAAGGCGGCGAGGCCCATAGTGAAACCGATATTGAACTTGGTGTATTCAAAGACTGTTATGTAAAAGAATCCCGCGGCGCCGGTTGCAAGTCCACCGACTAAGAAGGTTGCGGTAATTACGCGGTTTAGGTTTACGCCCATCAACTTCGCAGCATCCTCATTCATTGAAACTGCACGGATCGCCTTACCCATACGAGAGAGCTTTACGAAGCGCTCGAGGATGATGTAAATAATGGCGGCGGCAATAATTGTGATCACTGTATCGAGGCGAACATTTGCGCCCCAGACTTCAGTCAAAATCATCTTCTCTAGAACTCGTGGAGATCCAACCGGACGAGAGTCGGTAAGCAGACGCATGATCTCTGACAAGACGATCGAAATTCCGATCGCGGAAATAAGAGTCGCTAAACGGTTGGTGCCCTTCGCGCGCAAGCGACGGTAAGCGACGAACTCAACAAATACTGCGGTGAGTCCTGCTACGAGCATCGACATTAGCAAGCTTGAGAATAAGACTAAGGCGAGTTTGAAACCCGTTTCAGGTTCGGAGACTTGTGTGTAATGGAATATGTCTCGTGAAGTAATTACGGTACCGAAGGTACCCCACATGAAAATTTCTGAGTTAGCGAAGTTGATCATGCGCAATACACCGTAAACCATGGTGTATCCGAGCGAGATCAAAACGTAGATAAATCCTAACGCTAGCCCTGCAATTGTTAGGGCCCAGAACTGATCAATCAGTACTGCAAACATCTCTCTCCTTCACTAACTTCAATTCGGTCATTCTATGCTCTCAAATTATGCAATTGGTGGGTGCCTCGCCTCTCTCTTTCGAGAGATTAAAAGCACCCACCAACCTTTAAGGCATCAGGCTATCTAATTACTTGATGATACCTGTGTTAACTAGAACGCCACCCTTTGATGTGAATCCAGCAAAGAGACCGTATGAAACGTCACCGTTCTTATCGAACTTGATGGTGTTTCCTGAAACGCTCTTACCCTTGTAGGCCTTAACCCACTTGAGCATCTTTTCACGAGTTGTGTTTCCTGCCTTGATTCCTTCAAGAAGGATATTTGCAGCATCGAAAGATTCAACTGAGTAAACACCAGATGAAACTCCCATTTGCTTCTTGAAATCAGCTTCTAGCTTTGCGCTGATTCCAGCAAGTCCACCTACACCTGTGACACGTGAACCTTCAGCAGCAGCACCCGCAAGCTTTGGGAACTCCTGGTTGAATACGCCGTCGCCACCAGCGAAGATCGCTGTTGAACCTGAGTCACGGAGCTGCTTTACGAAAATAGCAGCCTGGCTGTAGTAGCCGGTGTAGATAACAACGTTTGCACCAGATGTCTTGATCTTTGCAATTGTTGGGCTGAAATCTGTAGTTGTGTTTGGAACTGAGTCAGTTCCTACAACAGATGATCCAGCAACCTTCTTTAGGCCACCAGTTACATAGCCTGCCAATGGCACACCGTATGCAGACTGGTCATCAAATACGAATACCTTCGCATTTGATACGCCTTGTGTTGCGTACTTAGCCAACGCTGGACCCTGCAAGTCATCCTTACCAACTACACGGTGGAAAACTGGTCCGCCGAAGTCAGGTGATGCTGGATCTGTAATTGATACGCGTGTTGCTGAAGGAGAGATCATTACTAGTGATCCAGCCTTGTAGTAAGGAAGTGAAGCAATTGTTGCACCTGAGTAAGCAGGTCCTACAACGCCAAGAACGCTCTTGTTTGTGCCAACGCCTGGAGCAACTGTTGATGCAACAGCTGGATCTCCTTGGTCATCAACTGAAAGAACCTTGATCTTGATGTTCTTGTTCTTTGCCATGAATAGCTTTGCAGCATACTTAACGGCGTTCTGCTCATCGATACCAGTTGATGCTTCTCCACCTGAAAGTGGACCCTGGTATGCGATTGTGTAAGTCTTTGTCGCTGCTGATGCTGATGTTGATGCAAATGCGCCAAAAGCGAGCGCAGCTGCGGCAACGAGAGCGGCAGAAGCTTTGATCTTCTTGTTCATGTATTGCCTTCCTGTTTTTTCTTGCATGTGTCCCGGGACAGGGAGGCTGAAAGTGTAAAGGGGGCGAGGAAGATCTATCAACCCAGGGTTAAGCCTGCCAATATAAAGGTTTGGTTACTTTTGAGCCTTTCCTGAGAGTTCAGTGGCCTGGCACAGCGTCTGGGGAAATAACGGCTGCGGCGACCTCTTTCATGGTCAGCCGGCGATCCATTGCAGCGCGCTGGATCCACGAAAAAGCCTCAGGTTCAGAGAGGTTAAGCGCCTGCATCAATATTCCCTTTGCGCGATCAATCAATTTTCGAGTTTCAAGTCGTTCGTGAAGATCTGCAACTTCATCGGCAAGTGATCGCATCTGCGTATGTCTACTAATTGCGATTTCGATTGCAGGTACAAGGTCGCCTATCGAAAATGGTTTTACAACATAGGCCATAACGCCAGCATCTCGTGCGCGTTCCACCAGTTCGCGTTGCGAAAATGCGGTCAACATAAGAACCGGTGCGATATCAATTATCTTCTCTGCCGCTGATATTCCATCCAGCACCGGCATCTTCACATCAAGAATTGCTAAATCTGGTTTATGTAGTTGCGCGAGTTCAATCGCTTGGGCGCCATCTGCAGCTTCTGCTACAACTTCATAACCCGCTTCGCGCAACATTTCGACTAAGTCCATACGGATAAGCGCTTCATCCTCGGCAACGACAATTCTGATTGGCGATTTAGGTCCGACTGGAGATTTATCTGCGCTACTGGTCGTATTCATGTGCCTCGAGTCGGATTCGAACCGACACTATGCAGTGTTTGAGACTGCCCTCTCTACCGTTGGAGTACCGAGGCTCTTTGCAATTCCCTTACGGGAAAGTTACAAGCCAAATCTTAACGGTATGCAGGAGCAGCGCCACTCACGGCATCGCCCACGCGGTGAACGCGCATCGCGTTCGTTGATCCTGGAATTCCAGGAGGTGAACCGGCGACGATCACGACTAGTTCTCCTTCAACGCAGCGCTTAGATTTGATCAAGAGGGTATCGGCCTGCATAACCATTTCATCGGTGTGCTTAACCATCGGCGTAATCTCTGGTTCAACTCCCCAGTCCAGCGCCATTCGGTTATATGTGCCAACTTCAGGGGTAAATGCCAAGATTGGAATTGGAGAACGAAGACGCGCTGTGCGACGTGCAGAATCTCCTGATTGCGTGAAGGTAACTAAGTACTTAGCGCCAACAATTGCGCCAACTTCAGTTGCCGCCTTTGTGATCGCACCGCCCTTTGTCTTTGGCGCTGATTTCATCGGGCGGATCATATCCATGCCGCCTTCTTCGGTATGGCTGATGATGCGAGCCATTGTTTGTACAGCTTCGATAGCAAATTCGCCAACCGATGTTTCGCCCGAGAGCATCAAGGCATCTGCGCCATCTAAAACTGCATTTGCACAGTCTGTTGCTTCTGCGCGAGTTGGACGAGAATTTGTAATCATCGAATCCAGCATCTGGGTTGCAACGATTACCGGCTTGGCCGCTTCACGAGCTAATTCGATGCAATGCTTTTGTACAAGTGGAACTTCTTCAATTGGGAGTTCTACACCAAGATCACCGCGAGCCACCATGATGCCGTCAAAGGCGGTAACAATCTCTTGCAAGTTTGCAACTGCCTGAGGCTTTTCAATCTTTGCGATAACTGGAACGCGGATGCCAACTTCATCCATAATTTTATGAACATCAACAATATCTTCAGCGCTGCGCACAAATGAAAGCGCAATGAAGTCAGCGCCGGCATTTAGCCCCCAGCGAAGGTCCTCTTTATCTTTTTCAGAGAGCGCTGGAACTGAAACAGCAACGCCTGGCAAGTTAATACCTTTATTGTTGCTAACCGCACCGGGCTCGATAACTTTGGTTACAACATCGTTGCCTTTTACCTCAGTAACTTCAACGGTAACTTTTCCATCATCTATCAGAATGCGATCTCCTGGCTTGCAATCTCCAGGTAGGCCCTTGTAAGTAGTACCGACGCGCTCTTTAGTACCTTCTACTTCATCAGTAGTAATTGTGAATATATCTCCACGGGAAAGATCATGTGGTCCAGCCTTAAAGCGAGCCAAGCGAATCTTTGGTCCTTGTAGATCCACGAGAATTGCAACAGGTTTACCTGCCTCTTTCGCAGCTGCGCGAACTTCATTCAGTCGGCTCTGGTGCTCTTCATAGCCGCCATGAGAAAGATTAAGGCGAGCCATATTCATACCGGCTGAAATCAACTCACGAACTTTTTCGGGTGATTCAACCGCCGGACCCATTGTGCAGACAATCTTCGCGCGACGCATGTGGCTACCTTATCTAATCGTTTTACTACTGGACAGTTTGGAGAACGAGATTTAAACCACCGTGGCTTTAAACCGCTGAGGCTTTAAACCGTTAGGGAACGATCTGTTGGTTCAATGGGTGCAGGCAGTTGGCTTTCGCCTTCTAGATACTTATCGACACCGGCTGCTGCGCTTCGGCCTTCAGCGATTGCCCAAACAATTAGAGATTGACCACGACCGGCATCTCCAGCAACGAAAATTCCTTCTTCACTGGTCTGGAAGTTGGCATCGCGTTTAATATTTCCGCGGTCATCTAATTCAACGTTGAGCTGAGTTAGTAACGCTGACTTTTCTGGACCTGTAAAGCCCATTGCAAGAAATACAAAGTCAGCAGGAATTTCTTTCTCTGTTCCTGGAACTGGCTCAAACTTTCCATTTTCAAATTTTGTCTCAACGAGTTTTATTGCCTTTACATTGCCGTTTCCATCACCGATGAATTCTTCAGTGCTAACTGCAAAGAGTCGGTTATCCAACTCTTCATGCGCAGAAGAAACTCGGTAGATCATCGGGTACGTTGGCCAAGGTTGTGATGATGGGCGTTCTTCAGTTGGGCGAGGCATGATCTCAAGTTGAGTAACGCTTGCTGCGCCTTGGCGAACTGAAGTACCTAGGCAATCTGCGCCCGTATCTCCCCCACCAAGAATTACTACATGCTTACCTGCAACGTTGATATCAGGATTTACAACTTCACCAAGTGCTTGCTTATTGCCCCAAGGCAGGAACTCCATCGCCTGATAGATGCCTTTGTTTTCACGACCTTTAATCGGAAGATCGCGCCATTGAGTTGCTCCAACGGCCAAGACAATTGCGTCGTACTTCTTACGTAGGTCACTTCCCGTTAGCTCAACTCCGACATTTACCCCAGGACGGAAGCGAGTTCCTTCCTTCTCCATCTGAGTTAAACGGCGATCCAGAATGTTCTTCTCCATCTTAAATTCTGGAATTCCGTAGCGAAGAAGTCCACCAATTTTATCGGCGCGCTCGTAAACAGCGACGGTATGTCCTGCACGAGTTAGTTGTTGTGCAGCAGCAAGACCAGCAGGACCAGAACCTATTACTGCAACTGTCTTTCCGGTCAATCTTTCTGGGGCAAGCGGTTTTACATTTCCGGCACCAAAAGCTTCTTCGATCGTGCGCAGTTCTACCTGCTTGATTGTTACCGCATCAGCGTTAATTCCAACAACGCACGCAGTCTCGCAAGGCGCTGGGCAGAGGCGACCTGTGAATTCCGGGAAGTTATTTGTTGCGTGTAGGCGATCGATAGCCTCTTCTTTATCTCCGCGCCAGATCAAGTCATTCCATTCGGGAATTAAATTTCCGAGTGGACAACCTTGATGACAGAAAGGAATACCGCAATCCATGCAACGACCTGCCTGCTTCTGCAAGTGCTCCATGCTCTGTGGTTCGTAAACCTCATGCCAATCTTTGATACGTACATCAACTGGACGACGCTTTGGAGTCTCGCGCGGCGTTGTTAGAAATCCCTTTGGATCAGCCATTTGCTGCAACCTCCATTACATATTGATCAACCGGTAATCCATCTTTTGTAGCGCGTTCTATGGCCGCTAAGACGCGCGCGTAGTCGCGTGGCATTACCAACGAGATGCGATTTAGCGCAGCGTTCCAATCTGCCAGTAACGCAGACGCAACTTCAGAGCCGGTTTCTGTGAAGAAGTCAGAGACCAGAGCCTTCAGCGACTCCTTCTGATCTTCTGGAACGGCCAAGATGTCGACGAGTTCGCCGTTAACTTGTGCAGGATTTAGATCCAGAACAAATGCGCGGCCGCCAGACATACCTGCTGCAAAATTACGACCGGTGCGACCCAGTACAACAACGGTGCCACCAGTCATGTACTCGCAACCGTGATCACCAATTCCTTCGACGACTGCAGTTGCGCCTGAGTTGCGAACACAGAATCTTTCGCCGACCAAGCCACGAATATAAATCTGGCCTGATGTAGATCCATATCCGATCACGTTTCCGGCGATTACATTTTCATGAGATGCAAAGGTGGCTCTCTCATCTGGGCGAACGATTACGCGACCGCCAGAAATACCTTTACCTACGTAGTCATTGCTATCGCCATACATACGAATAACAACTCCTTGTGGCAAGAATGCTCCAAGTGATTGTCCTGCAGAGCCATGCAGAGTTACATCGATCGTGCCGATTGGTAGTCCGTCAGCGCCGTATCGTCTTGTGACTTCTGCACCCAACATCGTGCCAACTGTTCGGTTCACATTTCGTACAGGTAGGTCGATGCGAACGCTTTCACCCTTATCGAGTGCCGGGGCGGAGAGTTCAATCAACTTATTATCGAGGGCTGCAGCCAATCCATGATCTTGCACTGTTGTGCGGTGCAGAGGTGAATCCACATCGGGGCGTACTAGTAGCGGTGCCAGATCAAGACCGCTAGCTTTCCAGTGATTTACCGCATCGCGAGTGTCAAGATATTCAACGTGACCGATCGCTTCTTGCAGAGTGCGGAAACCAAGGCTGGCCAAAATTTCACGTACTTCCTCGGCGATGTACTCGAAGAAAGTTTCGACAAATTCTGGCTTACCCGTAAATTTTTTACGTAGTTCTGGATTTTGAGTTGCCACGCCAACCGGACAAGTATCCAAGTGACAGACGCGCATCATTACGCAACCAGAGACGACTAGCGGCGCGGTAGCAAAACCATATTCTTCAGCGCCAAGTAGGGCAGCAATAACAACATCGCGACCTGTCTTTAGTTGACCATCTGCTTGGACAACGATGCGATCGCGCAGACCATTTAGGAGAAGTGTTTGCTGCGTTTCGGCAAGACCTAACTCCCAAGGAGCGCCAGCATGTTTCAGAGAAGTAAGTGGTGATGCGCCAGTTCCGCCATCATGACCAGAGATAAGAACAACATCAGCATGTGCCTTGCTAACACCTGCAGCAACGGTGCCAACACCGACTTCAGCAACGAGTTTTACATGGATACGTGCATTCTTATTGGCATTCTTCAAATCGTGGATCAGTTGTGCCAGATCTTCGATTGAGTAAATATCGTGGTGAGGTGGTGGTGAAATCAAGCCAACACCCGGAGTTGAGTAGCGCACCTTTGCAATCCATGGATAAACCTTGTTACCAGGCAACTGTCCACCTTCACCGGGCTTTGCACCTTGCGCAATTTTGATTTGAATATCATCGGCGTTAACAAGGTAGTTACTTGTTACTCCGAAACGTCCGCTAGCAACCTGCTTAATCGCACTGCGCTTGGAATCGCCATTCTCCATTGGGGTAAAGCGCGATGGATCTTCTCCACCTTCGCCAGTATTTGATTTGGCGCCGAGTCGGTTCATGGCGATTGCTAAAGTTTCATGAACTTCTTGTGAGACCGAGCCCCATGACATCGCACCTGTCGAGAAGCGCTTGACGATCTCAGAAATTGGTTCAACTTCATCGATAGAAATTGCCGGACGAACACCCTCATTAAATGCAAAGAGTCCGCGCAGAGTCATTAGCTCTTTACTCTGGCTATCGACCTTGCTGGTGTAACGCTTGAAGATGTCGTAGCGCTTGGAACGAGTTGAGTGCTGCAACGCAAAGACAGTCTCTGGATTAAATAGATGTGGTTCGCCATCGCGACGCCATTGGTATTCGCCACCGATTGGCAGGCGCTTTGAACCTGGGATCGCTCCCCCAGGTGGATATGCGATGTGGTGGCGCGCCAAAGTTTCTTCAGCGATTGTGTCGAGGCTGATTCCACCAAGACGTGAAGTTGTCCCAACAAAGTATTCGTCGACAACTTCTTGCGAAAGTCCGATCGCTTCGAATACCTGTGCTCCGGTGTAAGAGGCGATCGTCGAAATACCCATCTTCGACATAACCTTGAGAACGCCTTTTCCTAGGCTCTTAATAATGTTGCGAACAGCCTTTTCGGGAGTAATGCCAGTGATCACGCCTTGCAGAACTAAATCTTCGGCGGATTCCATCGCAAGATATGGGTTTACCGCAGCGGCGCCGTAACCAATAAGGAGTGCGACATGATGGACTTCGCGAACATCGCCGGCTTCAACAACTAATCCGACCTTAGTGCGAGTCTTTTCGCGAATTAAATGGTGGTGAACTGCAGCAGTTAAGAGAAGTGAAGGAATTGGCGCATCTTCGGCATCGCCATCGCGGTCGGAAAGAACAATGATGCGCGCTCCTGCAGAAATTGCTTCAGATACTTCGCGCTTAATTTCTTCAAGGCGTGTGTGAAGAGTGTTTCCATCACCAGATACTGGGAAAAGTCCACGAACAACATAGGCAGCTAAGCCTGGGTGATCGCCATCAGCATTTACGTGGATGATCTTGGCAAGTTCATCGTTATCTATAACTGGGAAGGCGAGCGAGATCTGACGGCAAGATGAAGGGCCTGGATCAAGCAAGTTATGTTCTGGACCAATTGAACCGCCCAGACTTGTTACGAGTTCTTCACGAATTGCATCAAGTGGTGGGTTGGTAACTTGAGCAAAGAGCTGTGAGAAGTAATCAAATAGTAGACGTGGTTTCTCCGAGAGCGCTGCGATTGGAGTATCGGTTCCCATTGAGCCGAGCGCTTCCATGCCGTTCTTAGCCATTGGTGTAACCAAGATACGAAGTTCTTCTTCGGTGTAACCGAAGGCTCGTTGGCGTCGGACCACAGATGAGTGGGGATAAACAATATGTTCACGCGAAGGAAGCTCAGATAACTTCATGATTCCGGCATGGAGCCATTCACCATAAGGCGCAGCATCAGCCAAAGAATCTTTAATCTCGTCATCTTCAATTATGCGCCCAGCTTCAATATCAACTAAGAACATCTTTCCTGGTTGTAAACGGCCCTTGCGGACAATCTTTTCAGCAGGAAAATCAAGAACACCAACTTCGGATGCAAGAACAACTAAGCCATCGTCGGTTACCCAGAACCGTGATGGACGTAGCCCGTTGCGATCTAGAACCGCACCAACCTGATGACCATCTGTAAAAGTTACACATGCTGGTCCATCCCATGGCTCCATGAGAGATGCGTGGAAGGCGTAAAAGTCGCGACGTTTCTGCGACATTGTTGTGTGATTCTCCCACGCTTCCGGAATCATCATCAAAACAGAATGTGGCAAGGATCGTCCACCTAGGTAGAGAAGTTCTAGAACTTCATCAAAGGAAGCAGAGTCACTGCCGGACATTTCCACGATAGGAAAGAGACGGCTGAGGTCTCCAGGAATTAACTCGCTAGCAAGAAGTGATTCGCGGGCGCGCATCCAGTTGCGGTTTCCCTTAACAGTATTGATTTCTCCGTTATGTGCAATAAATCGGTATGGGTGGGCAAGTGGCCACGAAGGAAATGTATTTGTAGAAAAGCGTGAGTGAACAAGTGCAAGCGGAGATATCACGCGCACATCGCTTAGATCAGGGAAGAACTCTTCGAGCTGTCCTGTTGTAAGCATTCCTTTGTAAACAATTGTCTGTGAAGAAAGAGATGGGAAGTAAAGATCGAGCGAATGTTCAGCGCGTTTTCTCAGGCAGAAGGCGAGACGATCTAGCGCAATACCTGATTCATCTTTATTACCGGCAAGAAAAACTTGTTCAAACTTTGGCATAACTGAAACCGCAGTTTTGCCAAGTGATTTCGCATTGATTGGAAGGTTGCGCCAACCGAGAACAGTTAATCCTTCCTCGGCTGCGATCTTCGCAATTTCTGATCGAACTTCGGCACCTTGTGCAACAAATGCAATACCTGTTGCGTAGTGGCCTTCAGCGGGAAGTTTAAAGTCGGTAACTGCGCGATAGAAAGCATCTGGAACGCGAATCAAAATTCCTGCGCCATCACCACTATCTGGTTCAGCACCCGATGCACCGCGGTGTTCTAAGTTACGTAGAGCGGTAAGCGCCTTTTCAACAATCTCATGTGTAGCAACTTTATTTAGAGTAGCAACCATTGCAACGCCGCATGCATCATGCTCGTTTGCGGGATCGTAGAGACCCTGTTGTGCTGGGTAATTAGATGGAAGAGCCATCAGTTACACGCTCCTGTTGCTCACACTTAATTGTTGAAAGGGTGGGACAACTTTGGCCCGAAAGAGCCACCGCGGACGGTGGTAGATGCAAAAGGGTAGCAACTGTTGGCGGTATTCGGCACTCCCGAATTAGCCTGCGCGAGAGTGAGTTTAGATACCGCTCAAATGCAGCGCCTGGCCGATTCCAGCAGTGATTGCCATTCCGATACACCCGCCCACGATCACGCGAAGAGTCGGGGCGAGGATCTTTGAGCCTGCCGTCTTTGCGCTGAGGATTCCGGTCAGTGTTAAACCAATAATGGTGAAGGCGACGATTGTGGCTGCAGCCTTTCCTGGAGTTGGAGCAAATGCGCCAACGAATGGAATTAATCCTCCAGCGGTGAATGCTGCAGCAGATGCCATCGCTGCTTGGACAGGTCGGGCTTTAGTGTGAGGAAATTGTCCGAGCTCATCGCGCAGATGAGCTTCTAAAGGATCGCGATCGTGCATCGCCTTCGCAACTTGCATTGCGAGTTCTGGAGTTAATCCGCGATTAATATAGATATGTTGAAGTTCGATAAGTTCTGAGTCAGGATCAATTGCAAGATGTTGCATCTCCAAGACACGATCAGATTCTTCAATATCATTTTGTGAACGAACTGAAACGTATTCACCAACAGCCATCGACATCGCTCCCGCAGCAATTCCGGCGGCGCCTGCAGTAATCAAGAATGATTGTGCATCTACTCCGCCAGCTTTGGCCGCGGATACACCAATCATTAGCGATGCGGTAGAAACTAAACCATCATTTGCACCAAGAACTGCAGCGCGCAACCAACCTGCGCGATGCGTGCGGTGATGTAGATTTCTACGGTAAACATCTTCAAGTGCCATATTTACAGCCTATCGGATTAATGCGGAAAAACTGCGAAGGCTTAGGCCTTATCGCGGGCGCGTAGTCGAAGGAAAAGTAGCGCAGAAACCATCACTAGCCCCATGCTCACCCATTGATTTATCCGTAGCCCCGCAAAGTTATGTGCTGGATCAATACGGATAGATTCGATAAAGAAGCGGCCGAGTGAATAGCTAAAAACATATGCCGCGAAGGTGCAACCAGCAGACCAATGCTTCGATGCGCCCATCAATACCAAGGCGATCAACGTGCACCAGATCGCTTCGTAGAGAAATGTTGGGTGAAAAGTTTCAACAAGGCCATATCCACTTGGTCGATATTTATATGGGATTGATAATCCCCACCAAGTATCGAGCGGGCGACCAAAGAGTTCGGCGTTAAACCAATTCCCAAATCGGCCAACTGCTTGCGCAAAGAGAATTCCTGGCGCAATTGCATCAAGGAAGACTCCAAAACTTGGCAAATTCATTGATCGCGCGAGTTTTCTATATGAGTAGAAAGCTCCTAGTGCACCGAGTGATATCGCACCCCAAATTCCAAGGCCACCCTGCCAAATCTTAAATATTGCCAAGAGTTCGCCATCTGCACCGAAGAAATCTTCTGGTGTTGTGATCACGTGATAGAGCCTTCCACCAATAATTCCGGAAGGCACTGCGATGACTGCAACTTCAGAGACAACGCCTTTCAGCGATTTATCATGGGCAGCAAGTCGCTTATTACCGAGCCAAATTGCAATTGCAATTCCGGCGATAATGCAGAGCGCATAGAAATGCACCGTGAATGGCCCGATTGATACCTCCGAAATAGATGGAGTTGGTATCGAACGATTCATGCGGAATTTAGTTAGGCTTTTTCAACCGCAAGCATAAAATCAGCGAGGCTTCCATATGCAGTGTTGCGATCTATTTCCTTACCGTTGATCAAAACCGTTGGAGTTGAGTTGATATTTCTCTTCGATCCTTCTTCTGCAACGTTCTTAACCCAGCCCATGTAATCCTGGCCCTGTACGCACTTGTCGTAATCAGGGCTTGCGATTCCGAGACCGAGGCCAAGCGTTGCAAAGTATTGAGTAGTCCAAGCACCAGTGTTTTCAGCAGGCTGGTTGGCGTAGAGCGTTTTATGGAATTCTAAGAATTTACCTTGATCTGCAGAACATGCCGCTGCATTTGCCGCAATCTGTGATTCACCGCCAAGGAATGAAAGCATATGGAATGCGACTTTGGCTTTCTTCTCAGCAATTAGATCTTCAATGTATTCGCCGCTGATCGATTCGAAACGCGCGCAAGCCGGACACTGGAAGTCTTCGTAAATTTCTATAAATGGAACATCTGTTAATTCGCTATTAAAGACCAATCCATAACCATCATTTACTGATGCGGTAGCAGGAATTGCAGCAGTGGAATCGCCTTGCTTAGAGAGGACAGTCGGCACCAACATAATTAGCGCTACTCCAACTACAACTGCAACTACTAAGTTACGTGTGAAGTTATCTTTTCCACCATTTGACTTCTTAGCTTGTGCCATCTTTATTCCGTATCTCCTGCGTTAGATTGTTTAGGTGCCTTGTCGACTGAAAATTTGCTGACTGGATATCGGATCAAGAATAGAGCCATTGCCACTAGCCCAGCATCTCTGAGAATCTCCTGAAGGTAGCGTGTCTCACCTGGAGCGACTTCGCCTCCCCCACCAAAGCAACCGCAATCAATATTCAAGCCGCGCACCCAAGCCTGCGCAATTGCGATTATGAAGATAAACATCGTGAAACCACCCAAGGCTGCGACTACTCTCGTTGCCGCTCCAAGGATAAGTAATAGTCCAATTACAACTTCAAAGAACGGAAGAACGAGTCCGAGAAAATTTGCCAACGAAATTGGCAATAACTCATATGCGCGAACAGCCATCTGTGATTTATCAAGTGCTCCAACTTTTAAATATCCCGCGACTAGCAATACGCCGCCAAGAACTAACCTTGATAAAAGTCCGATCCATGGTTGTAGTTTTTCAAATTTACTCATCGTCCCTCACGTACACCTTTCGCTAGTTCGGTGGCGAGTTCCTTGACTGCAGCCAATCCAGCTTCTTCATTTGGAGCATCTTGCAAAGCTTTTATAAACGCTGACCCAACGATAACTCCATCCGCGTAAGCAGCAACACCTTTAGCTTGCTCTCGAGTGGATACACCGAGTCCCACAGCCACAGGCAGATCTGTTGTTGTGCGAATGCGATCGACTAAATCTGCAGCACCCGATGAAACCGAATTACGTGCTCCAGTTACGCCCATCAAACTTGCGGCATAAACAAATCCACCACAAGCTGCAGTTACTTTAGGCATTCGAGCATCTGATGTGCTCGGTGCAATCACATAGATCGGATTAATCGAATTTTGCTTAGTAGCACCTAACCAGGCGACGGACTCTTCAATTGTTAAATCCGGAGTAATTACGCCAGATCCACCATTTGCTGCAATCGCCTCCGCAAATTCTTCAACGCCATAGCGCTCAATCGGGTTCCAGTAAGTCATAACTACTGCTGCTACCCCACCATCGGTTGCCACCTTTAGCGCTGACATAACTTCGGCGGCGCCAGTTCCATTTTCTAAAGAGGTGACGGCCGCTGCCTGAATAGTTGGACCATCCATCACCGGATCGCTATATGGAAAACCAATCTCGATTGCATCAACTCCGGCATCGATAAATGTTTGTATAACTTTCGCACAACCTGTTTGCGATGGAAAACCTGCAGGGATATAGGCAATCAGTGCAGCGCGATTTTCAGCGCGAACCTTTAAAAATAGTTGATCTAGTGCAGTCATTAATCCAGCGGAATCCCAAAGTATTGCGCTGCAGTCTGCACATCTTTATCGCCGCGGCCTGAGAGATTGATAACGATAATCGCATCTTTACCTAGTTCATTTCCAACCTGGAGCGCACCTGCTAGAGCATGGGCAGTTTCGATCGCAGGAATAATTCCTTCTGTCTTTGAAAGAAGTGCAAAAGCGTGCATAGCTTGTTCATCTGTGATTGCACGATATTCGGCACGACCGATGTCATGAAGGTAGGCGTGCTCGGGACCTACGCCTGGGTAATCAAGTCCGGCAGAAATTGAATGTGACTCAACAGTTTGTCCGTTGGCATCTTGCAAGACATAAGATCGAGTTCCGTGCAAAACTCCTGGAGTTCCACCAGTAATTGTTGCTGCATGGCGTCCGGTTTCCACTCCGTCTCCGCCTGCTTCTAGCCCAATTAAACGTACTGATGGATCGGAGATGAAGCGATGGAAAATTCCAATCGCATTTGATCCACCGCCGACGCAGGCAAGAACCGCATCAGGTAGGCGACCGGTGAGCGCTAAAACTTGTTCGCGAGTTTCTTCTCCGATGATCTTATGAAAATCTCTGACCATAGTTGGGAATGGATGCGGACCCGCGACAGTGCCAAGCAAGTAGTGAGTGCTTTCAACGTTAGTAACCCAGTCACGCATAGCCTCATTAATGGCATCTTTTAAGGTGCGTGATCCTGTAGTAACTGGAATGACTTCAGCTCCAAGTAATTTCATGCGCGCCACATTTAAGGCTTGGCGTTTTGTATCTTCTTCGCCCATGTAAACAACGCATTCGAGGCCCATTAGCGCGGCTGCAGTTGCTGATGCAACGCCGTGTTGACCTGCACCGGTTTCGGCGATGATGCGCTTTTTGCCCATGCGCTTTGTAAGTAACGCTTGTCCTAGAACGTTATTGATCTTATGGCTGCCAGTGTGGTTTAAATCTTCGCGCTTTAAAATTATGCGCGCACCACCTGCATGTTCGGCAAAGCGTTTTGCTTCAGTGATAACGCTTGGTCGACCTGTGTAAGTACGATGAAGTTCTGCGAGTTCTGCAACAAATGAGGGATCCTGTTGTGCGGTGCGATGCGCCGTTTCTAGCTCTTCGAGGGCGCCGATTAGCGCTTCAGGTACAAAGCGACCACCGTATGGACCGAAGTGGCCCAAGATTGATCCAAGATCTTCTTGCGGCGTTGTCGACATAGGATTAAGCCTACCCTCGACCCAACAAGGTCCGCATCGCCAAATCCGGATCCCCCGATGTAACCAGGGCTTCACCGACCAAGATCGCCTTTGCGCCTGAGTTTTGCGCAAACTCAACATCGCTTCGAGTTGATATTCCGGATTCTGCAACGCGGATTAACTCTGCAGGAATTCTCGGAATCAAATCAGAGAATGCTGTGGGATCTACTTCTAAGGTCTTGAGGTTTCGGGAATTCACTCCGACTATGCGAGGGGATATTTCTAACGCTCTCTCTAACTCATCTGCTGTGTGAACTTCAATCAGTGATGCCATCTTTAATTCAGTTGCGATATCGAAGAAGTCTTTAAGTTGGCTCTTGGATAGAGCTGAAACTATAAGTAAGACCAGGTCTGCGCCATGAGCACGCGCTTCGAAGAATTGATACTCATCAACCATAAAATCTTTTCTCAAAACTGGAATATCAACGCGAGCACGTACTGCATCTAAATCAGCCAGTGATCCTTTAAATCGGCGCTCCTCTGTTAAAACGCTGATCACGCTTGCACCCGCGATTTGATAGCGCTCAGCTAGCGCTGCGGGATCAGCGATGGCAGATAGCGCACCTTTACTAGGCGAAGATCGCTTCACCTCCGCAATAACTTTAATCTCATCGCCTGTTAAGGCAAGGTGAGCATCACGAACCGGAGCAGCCTGCGTCATCTCTTCATGAATTTGGTTGAGCGATTTCCTACGTTTGGCTAAATCTTCACGCACTCCCTCAATAATTGAATCTAGAACGGTCATGGCTTCTCAGTCTCGCCTTTAACTTCGCTGGGATCTATTCCATGATCGAGCGCGCTCCAGGAATTCATCGGTGGCGTACTCCGCGATTGGCGTTCGTAACGCTTGGAAATTCTAAAACGTTTAGAGATATAGATTGTGAGCGCTGCAACAATTAAAATTGAGATGGCAATTTGAACAAACTCAGACACTTGATGGCCTCATTTTATTTGCAGCGCTGATGGCACCTAGAACCGCCGCTGCTTTATTTGCACATTCCTGATCTTCTGATTCAGGATCAGAATCTGCTACTACGCCGGCCCCTGCTTGAACGTATGCCATATTGTTGTAAATGAGTGCGGTACGAATTGCGATACAAGTATCGATATTGCCTGTGAAATCAATATATCCAATTGCGCCACCGTAGAGTCCACGTCGAGTTGGTTCGAGCACTTCAATAATCTCCATCGCTCTTGGCTTTGGCGCACCAGATAAAGTGCCAGCAGGAAATACGGCAAAGAGCGCATCAACTGGCGTAGAGGTTTCTGCAAGTTCTCCAATAACTGTTGAAACGATATGCATCACATGTGAATAACGTTCGATATGCATAAAGTCGATAACTTCAACGGTGCCTGGTTTTGAGATGCGCCCCAGATCATTTCTGCCTAGATCAACCAACATTAGGTGCTCTGCACGTTCTTTCGGATCTGCCAATAACTCTTCGCCTAAACGATGATCTTCCTCAGCAGAAGATGAGCGTTTTCTAGTTCCAGCGATTGGGTGAACCATTACCTCTTTACCAGTCACCTTAACCAACGCTTCTGGGCTTGATCCAACTACTTCAATCCCATCTGTAAAGCGGAATAGATACATATAAGGGCTCGGGTTATGAAGACGTAGCGCACGGTAAACATCTAAAGCATCAGCGCTACATTCCATAGCAAAGCGTTGCGAAAGGACTATTTGAAAGGCCTCACCCGCAACAATCTCCTCCTTGGCCTGTAGCACCTTATTTTTAAACTCATCACTAGAGATGTTTTGCGTAAATTGCGGAGTCTGGCGTTCTGGAATTTGATCGATGTAACCAGGCAGCGAACCTTGCAGATCAGATTGCATGCGATCTAAACGAAGTTGAGCGTCGTGAAATGCTTCATCGATTCGCTCATCGCTGCCATCCCAGTTGATGGCATTTGCGATCAAGGTAATTGTTCCTTCAGCGTGATCCATCACGGCGAGATCGCTAGTTAACATAAAGGCGATTTCTGGAAGTGGAATATCTTTCGCGCTTTGATTCGGCAATTTCTCTAAGCGACGAACTGCGTCATAACCCATGTAGCCAACTAGCCCACCTGTAAGCGGTGGGAGTCCAGCAATTTTTGGAGATTTCAGATGCGCAGCCGATAGACGAAGCGCTTCGAGCGGATCTATTCCGACAGGTGCGCCAGCAGGCGTTGTGCCAACCCAAATTGAACTGCCATCTTTCTCACTTAAAGTTGCTTGCGAATGGGCGCCGATAAATGAATAACGCGACCAGGCTCCCCCGTGTTCGGCAGATTCCAAGAGAAAAGTTGATGCTTCGTTCTTTGCAATCTTGCGATAAACACCGAGTGGTGTCTCACCGTCGGCAAGGAGTTTGCGATAGACCGGAATAACGTTGTAGCTCTTGGCGTATTCGCGAAATTCAGATAGTTGCATTACTTTTCCGCACTTATCTGTAGCGGATTGTGGAAACAAGTCTTATCTCCAGTGTGGCAAGCGGCGCCAACTTGGTTAACTTTCAGAAGCAAGGCATCGCCATCACAATCAAGTGAAATTGAAACTACCTCTTGAGTGTGGCCAGATGTTGCACCCTTTACCCAGAGTTCGCTGCGGCTGCGGCTCCAGTAAGTTGCCCTACCTGTTGCCAGAGTTTGCGCAAGAGATTCGCGGTTCATATAAGCCAGCATTAAGACTTCACCGGTTTGCGCATCTTGGGCGATCGCTGGAATTAAATCGATACCCTCTTTTAGGCGCGCTGCTATATCTGGTGGGATCGCAGCGCTCATGTGCTTATTCTGCCTTACGTAGTTGCGTTGTTGCGAATGGAATAACCCTGCGCGCTTAGATAGCGCTTTACATCACCTATGCGGTGAATTCCAAAGTGAAAGACGCTTGCTGCAAGCAGCGCATCTGCACCAGCGCCAAGGGCAGCAGCGAAATCTTCTAGCGCGCCTGCGCCACCGCTGGCGATTAGTGGAACTTTAGAGATGGCGCGAACCGCGGTAATCATTCCGATGTCATAGCCCGCGCGAGTTCCATCAGCATCCATTGAGTTGAGCAGGATCTCTCCTGCTCCAAGTGCGCAAGCTTTTTCAACCCATGCAAGAGCATCAAGCCCGGCGCTCTGTCGACCGCCATGCGTTGTAACTTCAAATCCTGATTCAGTTCTCGCACGGCGCGCATCAATAGAGATGGTTAAAACTTGAGAGCCGAAGCGATCGGCTATTTCTGCGATTAATTCAGGGCGCGCAATGGCCGATGTATTTATCGAAACTTTATCTGCTCCGGCGCGAAGTAAACGGTCCACATCATCAACCGAGCGAATGCCGCCGCCAACTGTTAACGGAATAAAGACTTGTTCAGCCGTTTTGCGCACTACATCTAGGGTTGTTTCCCGGTTACTGCTACTGGCAGAGATATCTAGAAAAGTTAACTCATCGGCGCCTTCTAGATTGTAAAGAGATGCCATCTCAACTGGATCACCTGCATCAACCAAATCGGTGAAGTTAACTCCCTTTACAACGCGTCCATCGGTTACATCAAGGCAGGGAATGATCCGAATAGACAACGCCATTTACTTCGCGCCCTTAGTGATCGCCAAAGCATCTTCAAGGGTGAAGGCACCTGCATAAAGAGCCTTACCAACTATTGCGCCTTCAACTCCAATTGCATGAAGTGATGAAAGTGCAGTGATGTCGGCAAGGGATGAGATTCCACCGCTGGCAACAACCGGCTTCTTAGTTGCCGCACATACCTCTTTAAGTAGTTCTAGGTTTGGACCTTGGAGCGTTCCATCTTTTGTAACATCGGTGACAACGTAACGAGAGCAACCATCGCGCTCCAGCCGCTCAATTGTTTCAAAGAGATCGCCGCCTTCTTTAGTCCAACCGCGTGCCGCTAAGACATGACCACGGACATCTAAACCGACTGCGATGCGATCTCCGTGTTCGGCAATCACGCGCGCTGTCCATTCGGGATTTTCTAGAGCTGCAGTACCAAGGTTTACGCGAGTACATCCTGTGGCCAAGGCACGCGTTAAAGATTCATCGTCACGAATGCCACCAGAGAGTTCAACTTTTATATCTAGGCGACCCACGACCTCGGCTAATAAAGATGTATTTTCGCCGCGACCAAATGCTGCATCTAGATCAACTAGGTGAAGCCATTCAGCTCCCGCTGCTTGAAATTCGAGGGCAACTTCAAGAGGTGCGCCGTAGATACTTTCTTGAGCAAGTTCACCCTGGACTAAGCGAACTGCTTTGCCATCTTTAACATCGACTGCTGGCAGGAGCTCCAGATAATTTATTTGGTCATTGTTTTTCGTCATAGCATCCCAACCCAATTCTTAATTAGCGCAAGACCGGCATCGCCAGATTTTTCAGGATGAAATTGCGTCGCTGCAATCGCACCATCTTCTACTGCCGCCAAAAACTTCTCGTTGTGAGTGCTCCAGGCCTGGGCAATCCCAACTGGCTTCTTTGCCGCATAAGAGTGAACAAAGTAAAAAGATTGATCTTCTATCCCTTTGAACAAGTTCGATTTTGATGAGACTTCTACCGTATTCCAACCCATATGCGGCAATATCGGTGCATCCAACTTGGTGATGCTCTCTTGCCAGATGCCGACGCCTTGGTGCATTGGCCCGTTGGTATGTTCATCGCCATCTCTGAAGAGAATTTGCATTCCAACACAGATTCCTAAAGTTGGACGCTGCATAGCAAGGCGTTCGCGAACAATCACATCTCCCCCAACTGCAACTAAACCACGCATGCAGGCTGCAAATGCTCCGACGCCCGGAACAACTAACCCTTGCGCATTGAGTGCGATTTCGCGATCAGATGTAACTACAACCTCTTTACCGCTGCGCTCGAAAGCGCGTTGTGCCGACCTTAAATTTCCGGAACCGTAATCAAGGATTGCGATCACTATTAAAGCGAACCTTTTGTTGAAGGAACTCCTGCGATTCCGCCATCAAGGGAAACGGCATCGCGAAGTGCGCGAGCAACCGCTTTAAATTGTGCTTCAAATACGTGGTGGGCATTGCGTCCTTCTAGAACTCGAACATGCAGAGCAATACGTGCCTCGGCAACGATTGATTCCCAGATGTGCTTACCCAGAGTGGTATCGAAAGTTCCGATTAACTCAACGATTTCTGGTTGGCGGTGAACTAAATATGGACGACCAGAAAGATCAACTGCTGCCTGAACCAGAACTTCATCAAGTGGAACCATGGCATCACCAAAGCGACGGATACCAACTTTGTCACCTAAGGCTTCGCGAAGCGCTTGCCCAAATGCCAGTGAAGTATCTTCAACTGTGTGATGTGAATCGACATCAATATCACCTGTTGTCTTTACAGTGAGGTTGAAACCAGAGTGCTTTCCAAGTTGTGACAGCATGTGATCAAAGAATGGGACGCCAGTATCAACTGAGATCTCACCGACGCCATCGAGGTTTAACTCAACAATTACGTGGGACTCTTTAGTTTTACGTTCTACTCGGGCTGTTCGCATCTGATTATCTCCATTAGCTTCGTATTCAATTACTTCTGCAAAATCTCTTTTAAGGCGCCAATAAATTTCTGATTCTCGGCCTCATTGCCAATGGTCATACGTAAGTGCCCTAATAATCCCACATCTCTAATCAGAACACCGCGATCGAGAAGTTGGCGCCAGATCTGCGCTGGCTCTAAGTTAAATCCTGAGAAGATGACGAAGTTTGCGCTGCTTGGAGCAACGGTTAGGCCCATGGATTCCAGCTCGGCAATAACTTTCCCACGTGAATCAATCAGCCTCGCAACAGTTCCTAAAAGTTCACCTTGATACTCAAGTGCAACTTCAGCAGCTGCCTGAGTAATTGCGCTTAAGTGGTAAGGCAATCTCACCAGAAACATGGCGTCCACGACATCGGGGTTTGCCACTAAATAACCTACGCGCGCTCCGGCGAAAGCGAAAGCTTTACTCATAGTCCGGATCACCACCACATTTGGATACTTTTCAATTAGCGTGACGGCTGATATTTCGTTTGAAAATTCTGCATAGGCCTCATCGATAACAAGTAACCCGTTAACTTCAGCGGTTGCCTTTGCTAGTTCTTCAATCTCACCAAGTTTTAGAAGTGTGCCGGTTGGATTATTTGGAGTCGTCACGAAAGTTAGGGCTGGTTTCTTTCCCGCAATTTCCGTTATCGCCTTGGCGGTATCTAAAGTGAAATCTGCGCGGCGTCCTCCATCTTGCCAAGTAACGCCAATTACCTTGGCGATTAGTGGGTGCATTGAATAAGACGGGGTAAATCCCAGGGCGCCTCGATCGCCAAAGGCCATGAAGAGAGATTGAATAATTTCGTTACTGCCATTGGCTGCCCAAATTGAATCTGCTGTGAAATTTGTGCCAGATAGAGTATTTATAAATTTTCCTAGAGATGTGCGCAGAACCGTTGCATCACGATCTGGATAACGATTTAAAGTTGTTGCCACCCTGTGTACACGGTCGGCGATCGCTTGTGCGAGTTCAGGAGACGGAGCATAAGGATTCTCGTTGGTATTTAACGTCGCCTCAGCTGGAACCTGTGGCGCTCCATAAGGGGAAAGGGAAGTTAAATCATCTCGAAGTGGCAGCCAAAGTGGCCATTTCTTCTCGCTCATAAATCTTCCAAACGCGCAGTCATCGCTTCACCATGCGCTGGCAAATCTTCTGAATTCGCAAGAGTAATTACAGTCTGTGAAATATCTATAAAAGCTTTCTCTGAATACTCGATGTAGTGCAACCCGCGTAAGAAGGTTTGTACAGATAGCCCGCTGCTGTGGCAGGCGCATCCCCCTGTTGGGAGTACGTGGTTTGAACCTGCTGAATAATCGCCAAGTGACACTGGTGAGAAGCGTCCGATAAAGACTGCGCCAGCGTTACGAATCCGTAGCGCATCTTGAGCAGCGTTCTGCGTTTGAATCTCTAAGTGTTCTGCTGCATAGGCGTTTACGACATCTAGACCTTGTTCAATTGAATCAACCAAAACGATTGCAGATTGAATTCCGGAAAGTGCTTCACGGATTCTGGCGGAGTGCTTCGTCCTGGCGACTCTGACTTCCAACTCTTTAACAACATCGGCTGCTAATTTTTCAGATGTCGTCACAAGAACAGCGGCGGCAATAACATCGTGCTCGGCCTGGCTAATTAGATCTGCAGCAACATCGCCTGCGCGCGCACTTGCGTCAGCCAAGATAGCAATCTCAGTTGGGCCTGCCTCGGAATCAATACCGATAACACCGCGGAGAGCGCGCTTGGCAGCAGCGACATAGATATTGCCTGGACCAGTAACCAAATCACATTTCTCGCAGAGGCCATCCATGCCATAGGCAAAGAGCGCGATTGCTTGTGCGCCACCTACTGCGTAAACCTC
>CAZLTK010000005.1:0-35639 GCA_964562535.1 uncultured Candidatus Planktophila sp. | reverse complement strand
GGAATGAAGAGTAGTAGCGCACCTACGCCAAGTTCCCAAGCGCGGGTTGGAAGACTGTAAAAAGCCCAGATAGGTGCGGCGTTAGTTAGGAATAACGAGAATAGGAATGAGGCTAATGTGATTGCGAGAACGCCGCGGAATACCAAACGCTGGCGACCCATTTTCCACAAGGTAAAAATTATGAGTGGCCAGAGAAGGTAAAACTGTTCTTCAACGGCGAGCGACCAGTAGTGAATCACTGGCGATGGCGTCGCATTTAGATTCTGATAATCGTTCTGCCACCAGGCGAATAGGTAGTTTGAAATATAGATAGTGGCTGCGAAAATATCCTGACCCAGAGACGATCGAATAGTTGGCGGAAGAAAAAGCCATGCTGCAAATGCGGTAAGTATTAGAACGCTTATAGAGGCCGGCAGTAACCGCTTGGCTCGACGTAAGAAAAAGTTACGATAGTTGAAAGCACCAGTAAGAGTTATCTCCTTAACGATGATTCCAGTTATGAGATATCCAGAGATGACATAGAAAATATCTACGCCGATAAACCCACCAGGAGCTAACTTGGCATGGAAGAGGACGACCAAAGTTGCTGCTATTGCACGCAGCGCCTGGATCTGATGGATACGAACTTTTGAACTCAAGAAGTTACCAACGATTTAATCTCGATCTTGGGAAAACGCTTGGCGATTAACTCTCTGCCGCCTAGTCCAGAAATTTCAAAGAGCACGTGAACTGATTTTACGATCGCCCCAGCGCGTTCGGCGAGTTCGAGTGCGGCAGCAATTGTTCCTCCCGTGGCAAGCACATCATCAACAATCACCACAGATTTTCCGTTAGTAAAGGCATCGACGTGAACTTCGATTTCATCTTCGCCGTACTCAAGACCGTATTTTGCGCCGATAGCTTCGAAGGGAAGTTTTCCGCTCTTTCTAAAGGGCACGAAACCAGCGTTCTTCTCCAAGGCAATTGCTGCGGCAAAGATAAAACCACGCGCCTCGATGCCAGCAATTACATCTACATCTTCTATCTGGGACGCGAAGGCTTTGATTACAGTTGAGTAAGCAGATGGTTCGGCCAATAGCGGCGTTATATCTTTAAAGAGGATGCCAGGTTTTGGATAATCCGGAATATCTCTGATCAGGGAGAGGGCGTCTGCTAACTTCATAACGATCCAATTCCACCACATTAAACGTGTCCGGGAAGGGAGTTGAACCCTCAAGCCCTTGCGGGCACTAACACCTCAAGCTAGCGCGTCTGCCAATTCCGCCACCCGGACCAGTGCGCTGCAAACGATAGCAACGCTGAAGCAACCACGCAAAAGCAGGTCCTTTTTCGGGCGATTGTGGGGGAGAATGACGGCATGAGCGAGATAAGAAATTTAGAAGATGAAGCAATTCGTATCTGCCAAGATTTAATCCGAATTCCCAGTGTGAACTTTGGCGAAGGGCGCGGCGACGAAGAAGCAGTTGCTAAATACATTGTGGCCTCTCTCGCTGAAGTTGGAATTGAATCAAAAATTTATGAATCTGCGCCAAAGCGTTGCAATGTGATTGCTCGAATTAAAGGAAGTAATCCCGATAAACCTGGCCTAGTAGTTCATGGACACATCGATGTCGTTCCCGCTAACGCTGCTGAATGGTCAGTTGATCCATTTGCCGGAGAAATTAAAGATGGATGTATCTGGGGTCGCGGCGCAGTTGATATGAAGAATGTTGATGCCATGATCTTGGCTATTGTCCGAGATTGGGCGCAACGAGGTTATGTTCCAGAACGCGACATTGTTCTCGCCTTTTTTGCAGATGAAGAAGCTGGAATGACCTTTGGCTCTCGTTGGATGACTGCAAATCACCCTGAAGTTTTCGCCGGTTGCTCAGAAGCGATTTCAGAAGTTGGTGGTTTCTCCGTTACCGTCGCCGATGGCAAGCGTCTCTACTTTATTGAAGCGGCACAAAAGGGTATTCATTGGATGAAGTTAACTGCGCAAGGTCGCGCAGGCCATGGTTCAATGATGAATGATGAGAACGCATTAACAGCGCTAACGGAAGCGGTCGCCAAAATTGGTCGCTACGAATGGCCTCAGCGTTACACCAAGACGGTTAAGGATTTGTTTAAGGAGGTCGCCCGCGTAACAGGTAAGGCTTACGATGAGAAAGATCTCCGTCCGTTGTTGACCGAAATTGGTTCAACTGCGCGAATGATCGGCGCCACCTTGCAGAACACTGCAAATCCAACGATGTTAGAGGCTGGCTATAAAGCAAATGTCATTCCAGGAACGGCAAGTGCGGTTATAGATGGCCGTTTCCTACCTGGCTATGAGGCCGAATTGAACGAGACTGTTCGTGCGATCGTTGGTTCTGATATTTTAATTGAGACTATTTCTCACGACATCGCCTTGGAAGTTGATTTCGATGCGCCACTTGTTGATGCGATGAAGGCTGCAATTCTTGCCCACGATCCAGAAGGAATTCCAGTTCCTTATCTAATGAGCGGTGGAACAGATAATAAAGCGCTCTCTGAACTTGGAATTGTCGGTTACGGTTTTTCTCCACTGCGCCTTCCGGCAGATCTTGACTTCATGTCTCTATTTCACGGAGTAGATGAACGCGTTCCGATTGATGGTCTGCGCTTTGGGGTACGAGTACTAAACGACTTTTTAGAGAGTTGCTGAAACTTCGTTTAACGCGCTGCGAACAACCTCGGGTAGTTCAATCTCTTCGCTAGCCAGGATGCCTTGCAACTGCGCGGCGGTACGAGCACCAACGACTGAACTTGTTACGCCTGGAAAATCACGTACCCAAGCTAAGGCAACCTCTAGCGGTGAGTAACCGAGACCTTGTGCAGCAACAGATACAGCTTCAACTATTCGACGTGATCGATCATTTAGATAAGGCTCAATAAAAGGAGCAAAGTGTGGCGTTGCGGCGCGTGAGTCAGCCGGAATTCCGTTGCGATATTTACCAGTCAAAACACCACGTCCTAGTGGAGACCAGGCGATAAATCCGGTTTCCAGATTGCGGGAACATTGCAGCGCATCTTCTTCCACTCTTCGATTTAGAAGCGAGAATTCATTTTGCAAAACCGCGATGGGAGCCTTGCTGCTATTTGCTTCTTGTAAAGAGATAGCTCGAGCGCTCTGCCAACCGTTAAAGTTGGAAATTCCAACATAGCGTGCACGACCTGATGTGTATGCCCAATCAAGAGCCGACAGCGCATCTTCTAATTGCGCAGCAGTGTCCCAACTTTGAATCATCCAGATATCTACATAGTTAGTTCCTAAACGAGTCAGTGATTTATCTAGCGAACTCATCAGAGATGTGCGTGAGTTATCTGTCACCAGTGCACCATCTACGTAGGAAGATCCGGCTTTGGTTGAGATAACAACATCTTCTCGCTTGAAGAGCGTTCCGATCAGCCCTCCGATTACCCGCTCTGCATCTCCATCTCCGTAGTGACTCGCAGAGTCAAAGTAGTTTCCACCAGCCTCAATAAATGCGCGTGCTTGATCAGCAGCTTCATGGGTGTCGGTGTCGCGTCCCCAGGTCATCGTGCCTAAGGCAAGGCGAGAAAGGGAGAGCCCTGATCTTCCCGCGCGACGAAGTTCCATGGCGGCCACCCTAGCAAGACGCAAATGAATTTTGCAGATAACCTTCTAACATGACACGGATAGTTTTGTTACGCCATGCACATTCATCGGCCAATGCCAAAGCGATTCTTGCTGGTCGAGCACCTGGTGTAGAACTCTCTGATCGCGGAAGGAAAGAATCGCAAGATGTTGCAACGCGATTAAAAGAGATTGATTTTACTCTGATCAGAGTAAGCCCCATGGAGCGTTGCGCTCAAACGATTGAGCCTTTACTTACCCAAATATCCAAGAGCGGCAAAGCCAAGCCGATCATTGAAGTCGAAGAGGATCTGGTTGAAGTTGATTACGGCAAATGGACCGGGCGAAAGCTCTCAGTGCTTTCAAGAGAAAAAGCTTGGAAGGTTGTGCAAAATGCCCCAAGCGCGATGTACTTTCCTGGCGGTGAAGGTCTCCTTGATGTTCAAGCCAGAGCGATGCGTGCGTTAAATAGTGCAGCAAATACTCCAGGTGGAGGCGCGAAGCTTTTAGTAAGTCATGGAGATGTAATCAAATCGATCGTGGCCAGCGTCTTAGGTACGCATCTAGATCATTTCCAAAAAATCGTTATCGATCCTGCGTCGTTAACGGTTCTTGACTTCAACGGCGTTGACTACCGCGTTCTAACTTTAAATAGCACCACCGCTCCAATCTCGGCTTTCCTAAAGGTAGAGAGTTCGCGGAAGAAAGGCGTATCCGCGCTTCTTGGCGGGGGATCCGGGCGTAAAGGCAAAGGATGAGCGGACAGATCTTTCTCTTTGATCCAGCAGATCGTTTTGTAGTCGGGACCGTCGGCGTTCCGGGTGAGCGCACCTTCTTTCTTCAAGCCCGAAAAGGATCTCGATTGATTTCGGTTTCTTTAGAAAAAGCTCAGGTCGCAGCTCTTGCTGAGCGAACCCAACAAATTTTGCGAGAAGTTAGATCCTCTGAACCCTTAACAATTTTTGAGCGTGTGGAGCGAGATGATCAACCGCTAGAAACACCAATTGATGAAGAGTTTCGTGTCGGAGTTATCGGATTGGCTTACCTCTCAGATCGCAAGATGATTGAGATTGATCTTCAGGCGATCGCTGATAGTCAATCGCCTGAGGATGAAGAGTTATTGATGGAGGTATCGGATAGCCAAGATATTTTGCGCGTCTTAATTCCATTGGGTTACGCGGAAAGTTTTGCAAAACGTGCAATCGCTGTTGTTGGTGCGGGCCGCGCGCCTTGCCCATTCTGCGGTGGTCCTATTGATCCAAGTGGCCATCTCTGCCCCCGCGCTAATGGATACCGAAGATGAGTAGTTTTAGCGCGCAAGAAATTGAAGAGTATCTACGAGATCTCAGCCATGGAGATCTATCAGTTACCGGAAGACTGGTTGATGCATCGAATGCGACTTTGTACGCTTCGTGTGGAGTTAAAGAAAGAACGCTAACTTGTATCTACAAACCAATTGCCGGCGAACGGCCACTGTGGGATTTTCCCGACGGCACTTTAGCTAATCGTGAATATCTGACTTTTTTAGTAAGCCATTGGCTGGGTTTGCATCTTGTGCCACCGACAGTTCTTCGTGATGGGCCGTACGGAACTGGCATGGTTCAACTTTGGATAGATATTGATGAGAGCGTTGATTTAATGGAGTTCTTCAAAGAAGATAATCCAGAACTTCGCAAAATCGCCCTGCTTGATTTAATTACTAATAATACAGATCGAAAAATAGGTCATTTGATTCCTACGCCAGAAGGCGCGGTCTATGGATGCGATCACGGAGTTACCTTTCATGAGGAAGATAAGTTGCGGACCGTTCTTTGGCAGTGGGCTAAGCAGCCATTTTCAACGGCCGAGATAGAAATCTTGCAGTTAGCCAGAATGTTGATCGCAACCGAGAAACGAGAAGTTGTACTTGGACTCATTGAAGAAGAAGAGTTAAACGCTACGGTAGATCGAATCGATAGAGCACTTTCAGAGAAGTGCTTTCCGGAACCAAATCCAGATTGGCCAGCGGTTCCGTGGCCACCGTTCTAGGATGAGCGCATGAAGGCCTGGTCAGATCTCTATATACCGCCACTGGATGCGCGCTTTTCTTTAGCCGATCTATCACTTCATGACACGGCAACTAGTTCGGTTAAACCACTTGTTCGAAAGAGCATTTATCGAATCTATGTATGTGGAATAACTCCGTACGATGCAACGCATCTGGGCCATGCCAATACTTACTTAGCCTTTGATTTAGTAAACCGTTATCTCCGAGCAACCGGTGCTCAGGTTAATTTCGTGGAGAACATCACCGATATTGATGATCCGCTGCTAGAACGAGCCGCCCGTGATGGCATAGATTGGAAAGATCTGGCTCATTCACAGATTGAGCTCTTTAAGTCGGATATGGTCGCACTGCATGTGATTCCACCAGCCCATTACATCGGAGCGGTTGAGGCGATTCCTGAAGTAATAAGTGCAATCAAGAAGCTTCAAGAGAAGGGTACGGTCTATAACGTAGAACAGGATCTCTATTTCGAAGTAAGAAGTGATTCCGATTTTGGCCGACGTTCGAATTTATCTCAACCAGAGATGCTCGAAATATTCGCACAACGTGGGGGAGATCCGTTAAAGACGGGCAAGAAAGATCCACTTGATGCTCTTCTATGGCTCGCGCAACGTCCCAATGAACCGGGTTGGGAAAGCGAATTCGGCAGTGGACGTCCAGGGTGGCATATCGAATGCTGTGCAATTGCGCTCAATTATTTAGATATTGCAGAAGGCGATGAAACCTCGATAGATATCCAAGGTGGCGGAAGCGATTTAATTTTTCCCCATCATGAAATGTCTGCGGCACAATCAAAGATGATCAACGGACGTGAGTTTGCAACGCATTACGTTCACGCAGGAATGATCGGACTTGATGGCGAAAAGATGAGCAAATCAAAGGGAAACCTTGTTCTTGTCTCTAATTTGCTCAAAGAAGGTCGCGATGCAATGGCGATTCGTTTGGCGTTGTTAAGCCATCACTATCGCAGCGACCATATGTGGACGGACACGGATCTAGTGACCGCCGAGGAGTTTATAGAGCAACTACGTATTGCGCTCTCGCGCATGGAAGTTGCACCAACAGATGCAACTATCAACGAGATTATTTCTGCGCTCTCAAATGATCTAGATACTCCAAGGGCTATCAATGCTCTGCGAAACTGGCTGGCAGCTACTGACGCTGGAAAAATTGGCGGAAGCCCGGGAGAACTATCTCGCGCGATTGATACTTTGCTCGGGATCGCTTTCTAACTGCCTTCTTGTCGTCTTAAGAATTTCTCTAATTCACGGGCAATCTCATCGCCAGAAACATCAGAGAAGGCAGCGCTATCTTTACTCTCTTCCAGCGCTTTAACGTAATCTCCGATCTCACTATCTTCCTGCGTTAACTCATCAACTTCTTTCTCCCATTCTTTGGCGTGATCATTTAACTCACCCAATGGGAATTCAATCTCTAGAAAATCCTCTAAAGCGTTTATTAAGGCGAGAGTTGCTTTCGGAGATGGTGAGCTACTCGCATAGTGAGGAACCGCAGCCCAGAGTGAAATCGCATCGATTCCACGTCGCAGACATGCATCTTGGATAACACCGAGAATTCCAGTTGGTCCTTCATAACGACTGACTTCAATCCCTAATCGCTTTGCTATGTCGGGGTGCGCGCCAGATCCCGTAACAGTTATAGGGCGACTATGTGGAGCATCAGCGAGCATCGAACCCAAGGTAATGATCGTTGATACTTCTAGATCATCGGCTAGATCTAATAGTTGATGGGTAAATGTGCGCCATTTCATTGATGGTTCAACGCCGCGAACGATTACAAAGTCGTTATCGAACTGCGGTGTAGATAGACCAAATACTTGCGTTCCTGGCCAGATGAGAGATCTGACAAGTGAACCATCTATCTCAATCATTGGTCGATTTACTTGGAAATCGTAATAATCTTCAGAATCTACATCTGCGATTAGCTCAGGAATCAGATCGGTCGCCTTAGGATTATCTACATCTGCAATTTCACTCCAGATTCCTAAGAGATGAGATACGGCGCCAGTTGCGGCTTCTGCAGCATCGTTCCAACCAGAGAATGCAATAATCATGATTGGTGAGCGCAGCGCAGGTATCTTATGAATCTCCACATTGAGCACCTTACGGTAACCTCTGCCAAGTGACGAGCCCTAATCGCCAGAGACCCGCGGGATTACTCCGCCAAGCCCTGGCATCGCGCACGGTAATCGCCGATGGGGCGATGGGCACGATGTTGCAAGAAGCCGATCCAACGCTTGAGGATTTCCAAGGCCATGAAGGTTGCAACGAGATTCTCAACATTTCGCGGCCAGATGTTGTTCGCGGAGTTCACGATAAGTATTTGGCGGTCGGCGTTGATGCAATTGAAACCAACACCTTTGGCGCGAACTGGGCAAATTTAGCCGAGTACGGAATTGAAGATCGTATTTACGAACTGGCTTTTGCCGGTGGCAAGATCGCTCGCGAGGCGGCGGATGCCGCGAGCACAAAAGAGAAGCCACGTTTCGTACTTGGCTCACTCGGTCCCGGAACTAAGCTGCCATCGCTCGGACACACCACTTATCAAAAGTTGAAAGATGCTTACTACACAGCGGCAAAGGGTCTGCTTGATGCAAAATCAGATGCTCTCTTAGTTGAAACAACTCAAGATTTATTGCAAGCAAAAGCTGCAGTAAATGGTTGTCGCCAAGCGATCGAAGAAGTTGATTTCGATGTAGTACTGATTGCACAAGTAACGGTTGAAACAACCGGCACCATGTTGCTGGGCTCTGAGATTGGTGCGGCGTTAAATGCGCTAGAGCCGCTAGAGATTGATCTAATTGGGCTTAACTGTGCGACAGGTCCGGCAGAAATGTCTGAGCACCTGCGTTACCTATCAAAGTTTGCAAACTGTGCCATTTCAGTAATGCCAAATGCTGGGCTGCCAATACTTGGCGCAAAGGGCGCTGAATATCCGCTTGGGCCAAAAGAGTTAGCAGATGCGCTCGAAACATTTGTCGGGGATTACGGAATCGGCCTAATTGGTGGTTGTTGTGGAACTACACCAGAACACCTCGCTGCGGTTGTCGAGAAAATGTCGAGTAAACCATTTAAGAATCGAGGAGCGGCGCTTGATCCGGGCGCTTCATCCCTCTATCAATACGTTCCATTTCGCCAAGACAATACTTATCTAGCGATTGGGGAGAAGACCAACGCCAATGGTTCGCGCGCATTCCGCGATGCACTTGTTGCCGAAGATTGGGAGAAGTGCGTAGAAATCGCGCGCGATCAGATCCGTGACGGTGCGCACATGCTCGATCTCTCTGTCGATTACGTTGGTCGTGATGGCGCCAAAGATATGTATGAAATCGCATCGCGTTTTGCAACCGCATCTACTTTGCCAATTGTTCTTGATTCCACAGAACCTAATGTGATCAAAGCAGGGCTCGAAGCGCTCGGTGGTCGCTGCGTTATCAACTCCGTTAATTACGAAGATGGCGATGGTCCAACATCTCGCTTTGCCCGAATCATGCCTTTGGTTAAAGAACATGGTGCATCAGTAGTTGCACTAACTATCGATGAAGAAGGTCAAGCGCGTACAGCAGAATGGAAGTTACGCGTTGCCCGCAGACTTATCAAAGATTTAACAACAAATTGGCAGATGAAGACCGGCGATATCTTGATCGACGCACTTACGTTTCCTATTGCAACTGGCCAAGAAGAAACTCGTCGCGATGGCATTGAAACGATCGAGGCGATTCGCACTCTAAAGGCTGAGTATCCAGATGTTCAGACAACCCTTGGCGTCTCAAATGTTTCATTCGGTTTGAATCCAGCCGCTCGTGTTGTTCTCAACTCTGTTTTCTTGCACGAATGTGTGGCAGCAGGACTTGATTCAGCAATCGTTCACCCTTCAAAAATCACTCCGCTTGCGCGTATTGAAGAACGACATAAAGAAGTAGCCCTCGATCTAGTTTATGACCGCCGCAAATACGACGGTGAGACATGTATTTATGATCCGTTAACTGAATTTCTACAACTCTTTGAAGGTGTTGAACTGGCTGCATCCCGAAACGTTCGAGCCTCTGAACTAGCCGCTTTACCATTGACTGAACGTTTGCAGCGTCGCATTATCGATGGTGAAAAAGTTGGTCTTAGCGATGATCTTGATACTGCGATGGCTGAGGGCATCAAACCGCTTACGATCATTAACGATTATCTACTTGAGGGCATGAAGGTAGTAGGCGAGCTATTCGGAAAAGGCGAGATGCAGCTTCCCTTTGTACTTCAGAGTGCGGAAGTAATGAAAACGGCAGTTGCTTATCTCGAACCGCATATGGAGAAAACTGATGACGAAGGTCGCGGCACAATGTTGTTGGCGACGGTTAAGGGCGATGTGCACGATATCGGCAAAAACCTCGTAGATATTATTCTGAGCAACAACGGATATACCGTTGTAAATATTGGAATCAAGCAGACAATTAATCAGATTATTGATGCCGCGCAAGAAGCAAATGTCGATGCCATTGGTATGAGTGGACTGCTTGTTAAGTCAACGGTGATCATGAAAGAGAACCTAGAAGAGTTAACGAATCGCGGGCTCGCTGAAAAATGGCCGGTTGTGCTTGGTGGAGCAGCTCTAACTCGCGCTTTCGTCGAACAAGACTTGGCTGGAGCGTTTCCCGGAGAAGTTCGTTATGCGCGTGATGCATTTGAAGGCCTTCGCTTGATGGATTCGATCATGGCAGTTAAACGCGGAGTTCCAGGGGCTGTGTTGCCTGCACTTAGAGAACGCAAGGTGCCACTTCGCCCTAAGAAGGATGAAGATTTAGTTATAGATACCAAGCGAAGTGATGTTGCGATCGATATCGATATTCCGGCTGCTCCATTCTTTGGTTCCCGAATCATTAAGGGCGTTCCGTTAGCGGATTATGTTGAAATGCTTGATGAACGTGCCTTGTTCGTTGGTCAATGGGGCTTAAAGGGCGCACGCGGTGAATATGAAACGATGGTTGAAAAAGAAGGGCGTCCGCGTCTTCGCGCACTTCTAAATCAGGTTCAATCTAAAGGCTGGCTAAATGCCGCCGTTGTTTACGGTTACTTCCCATGTGTCAGCGATGGCAATGATCTAGTTATTTTGCATCACGAAGGGCCTGATAAAGGTAAGGAACGCACCCGTTTCTCATTCCCACGTCAGTCTCGCGATCGCCGACTCTGCTTAAGCGACTTTTTCGCCGCAAAGGATTCTGGCAAGACCGATGTCGTTGCATTCCATGTTGTAACTATGGGGAGTGAGATTAGTAAAGCGGCGAATGAGCTATTTGCTGCAAATAACTACCGCGAATATTTAGAGCTTCACGGATTATCAGTTCAATTAACTGAAGCGTTGGCTGAGCATTGGCATGCGCGAATTCGCGAAGAGTTCCATGTTCGTGGTGATGATGCTCCGGATTTGCAGGGAATTCTGGATCAGGGATATCGCGGTTCTAGATATTCATTTGGCTATCCAGCCTGTCCAAATATTGAACAACAAGTCGAATTATGCGAGTTACTTGAGCCGGGACGCATTGGTGTTGAGCTATCTGAAGAGTTCCAGTTGCATCCCGAACAAAGTACATCTGCGATTATCGTGCATCACCCTGAGGCGAAATACTTCAACGCAAATTGAGTTTCCAAGCAATCTTCTTTGATATGGACGGACTCTTTCTAGACTCCGAGCCACAGTGGCATGAAGCCGAAACGCTAATGATGCGTGAAAATGGTTACGACTGGAAGCCAGAAGATCAACTGCACTGCCTCGGCGGACCACTTCGTCGTGTCGCGGAATACATGTCTAATTGTCTAGAGGGACGTAAATCGCCAACCGAGTTAGAGGCGATGATCATCGCCGAGATGACGGACCGACTTTCCAAACAAGTTCCTTTAATGCCCGGCGCGCTAGCAATATCTAAAGCGATTCACGAATCACGAATTAAGCAAGGGCTAGTTTCCGCTAGCCCGCGCCCCATAGTGGACGGTGTGCTCCGCGGCATGAGCGAGAAATACTTTGATGTAACGATAGGTGCCGGCGATATCGAACGGACCAAACCTTTTCCTGATCCCTATTTACACGCCGCAAAATTACTTAACGTCGATATTAAACAATCTCTTATCTTTGAAGATTCACCAACTGGAATAACAGCAGCTGTTGCAAGCGGGGCATTTGTGGTTGCAGTCCCTCACTATGTGGAAGTGCAGGAACAGCCTCGGTTGAAGGTGATTTCCTCTTTTGAAGATATAACGATTCTGGATTTAGAGAAATGGTCAGAAATTAACCAACGTGAGCTGGGCAGATAGCCTTAAAGAAGCACCAATCACATAGCTTTGTGGGGCGCGGCCTGAATTCATTTCGTTCAATAGCCCGCAAGATATCTTCGGCTACATCAAAGAGTATTTGTTCAGTCTTAATAAGATCTTTCTCGGTCGGCGTGCTCTTTATCAATCGACTATCGCCCATGTAGATCAACTGCAACAACTTTGGAATAACCCCGTGATTCTTCCAGTACAAAAGTGCGTAAACGCGTAACTGAAAGAAGGCTTGATCCTCCCAGCCAGGTTTCGGCGATTTTCCAGTCTTGTAGTCAACGATGCGAACTTCACCGGTTGGAGCAACATCTAAACGATCGACGTATCCATGTAGATAAAGTTCGGGGGAGAGATCCATCTCTAGATGGAGTTCTCGGTAAGTTGGCTCAAATAGCGTGGGATTTTCTAAGGTGAAGTAATTTCCAAGTAACTCTTCAGCTCGTTTAAACCAAGCGCCCGAATCTAGAACTAACTCTTTAATCGCAGGCTTTTCTTCAATCTGTGCCTGCCACTTTTCTGGCAACATTTGTGCAGCGTTTGAGATTGTTCTTTCCGAGGCTGGGATTTCAAAGAGATCTTCCAGTACGGTATGAATCAGCGTTCCACGTTCAGCGTCGATGCTCGGTGGTTCAGGCAATAGGTCGATCGTGCGATATTTATAGAGCTGTGGACAATTGTTAAAGTCGCTGATGCGGCTGGGAGAAAGTCTCAATTGGCTCATAATGAAGGAAGATACCCGTTCGCACGCGCTTTGCGCCTAAGATGCTCCCGTGTCTAGCCTTAATGAGAATAACGCCGATCTTGGCGCCAATCGCGGACGTTTTGTCGCTGGAGATCGAGTTCAACTCACCGATCAAAAGGGAAAGATTTACAGCATCACGATAACTCCAGGCAAAGAGTGGCATACCCATAAAGGTTGGATCGTGCACGATGATTTAATTGGCCTTCCTGAAGGTTCTGTTGTCAGCACTAGTGCAGGTTTAAAATTCACCGCATTTATCCCATTGCTCACTGATTATGTTTTATCTATGCCTCGTGGAGCAACGATTGTTTATCCTAAAGATGCCGCGCTAATTGTGGGCTTTGCCGATATTTTCCCGGGTGCACGAGTACTTGAAGCAGGTGTTGGAAGCGGTGCGCTGACGCTCTCGCTTTTGCGCGCAGTTGGCCCATCGGGCTCTGTACATTCAGTTGAACGTCGCGAGGAGTTTGCCGCGAACGCAACATCCAATATTGAAAATTACTTTGGTGGTCGACCTGCAAACTGGTCACTTGCAATCGGTTCAGTGCAGGAACAAGAGTTTGACCACGACTTTGATCGCGTGATTCTAGACATGCTTGCTCCTTGGGAGTGCGTTGAGATGGCGGCGAAAGTTTTGCGACCTGGGGGAGTCTTTATGGCTTATGTGGCAACAACCACGCAGCTCTCGGCTACAGCAGAGGCGCTAAAAGATGATGGACATTTCACTGAGCCTGAAAGTTTCGAAAGCATGGTTCGAGGTTGGCACCATGAAGGTTTGGCAGTTCGTCCGCAGCAGCGAATGATCGGTCACACTGGATTCTTGATCTTCTCTCGTCGCATGGCTCCAGGTGTTGAAGTGCTTGCTCGACGTCGTCGTCCTGCGAAGGGGTCTTACGGTGTCGCGGAAGACTGAGCGTTTAGTAAATTTAACAATCGCGCTCCTGGCCACAAAAAGATATATAACCAAATCTGAAATCTTTCGCACTGTTGATGGCTATGAGGGCACTGCGGAGAGCAAAGAGCGGATGTTTGAGCGCGATAAAGATGATCTTAGAAATCTCGGAATTGAGATTGAAGTTGGCTCGTTCGATCCACTATTTGAAGATGAGGCTGGCTATCGAATCAAGCCAGATAGTTACCAATTCCAATTAGGTGAAGTTACTAGCCAGGAGATTTCACTTCTTTCTCTAGCCGCAGAAGCTTGGCGCGGAGCGGCGCTAGATGGATCTGCGCTCACCGCGCTAAGAAAATTGCACGCTATCGGCATCGAGTCAGATATCGAATCTATTCCTGATCTTGCACCGCACGCAAATATTCGAGATAAAAATTTACAAATCGCAATTAGCGCAATTACCTTAAGACAAAAGATCTCCTTCAAATACTTAAGCGAAGAGTTAACCGAACAGGATCGAAAAGTCGCTCCATATGCTGTTACCTCTCGCTACGGCCACTGGTACCTGTACGGCCTCGATCTTGAAAAGTTGGGCGTTAGAAGTTTTCGACTTGATCGCATTTCAGGGGATATTGCACCAGAAGGCAAGTCAGGGTCCTTCGAAGTGGATAAGGGTTTTGACCTCTCGAGCCAAGGCAAGAGCGCAGATGAAATTCGTACAGCAACTATCTTTCTGCGAACTGGCAGAGCGTTAGCGCTACGCTCTAGATCGAAATCCGCATCCGCCGAGAGTTCAATTACTGGCTGGGATTTAGTTGAATTGAAATTTCGAGATCAAGAGAGATTTATCGAAGAAGTGCTCTGGTATGCAGATGATGCAATTCTCCTCGAACCGGTCGAAGTTAGAGCTGAAATTATCAAGAGGTTGGAACTCGGGGTAAAACGCTATGGCTAAGCAACCATCGTCACCGATCGCTAAAACTGCTCGTTTATTGGATTTAGTTCCCTACATAACTACCCATCAAGGAATATCAGTTAAGGATCTGGCGAATGAGTTCTCCATTTCAACAGAAGAGTTGCTCGATGATTTAAACACTCTCTGGATGTGCGGACTCCCTGGTTACACACCGCTTGAGCTGATAGACCTCTCCTTTGAATCTGGATACGTGTCAATTCGTAATGCGGAAATTCTTCAGAAAGTGCGCTTGCTCACCAAAGAAGAGTTGGTTGTGATTGCAATCGGATTAGATTTTCTCAAGGAGTCAATTGCGAAAGATCGAACAGATCTAGTTGGTGCAATTACCTCGCTCCAAAGTAAGGTTAAATCACTAATAGGCGATATCGCGCAGGCATCACCAACAGTAGATAGTGCACACCGCGCAGTAATTCTGAGGGCGATTAAAGAGCGTAAAGATCTTGAAATCGAATACCATTCTTTAATTCGAGATCAGGTTTCCACCAGGGCTGTTACGCCACTCGAATTGGGCGAAGATAAAGGAATCGAAGTTCTTCTGGCTTACTGCAGTAAGGCATCAGGATTTCGCACATTCCGTCTAGATAATGTGAAGCAAGCAAAACTATTAGGTTCAAGTCAGATAATCGCAGATGCAAAGAGCGATGATGAGGAGTTGTTTAGAGCAAAATGCAGAGTTAATTCTCGATTGCGAACTACTCTTGAGAGATTTCGTTTAGAGACCGATGTTGCGATTTCATCTGGATTGAGTTCTGGAAAAGGGATCACTGTTGAGGTCACTTCTTTTAGCCAAGATTGGTTAGTACGTAACTTTATGAGCACGCTGGCCAATACCGAGATCACGGAACCAGCAGAGCTATCTAAATCCGTGGGTGCGAAGGCGCGGGCGACCTTGGAACTTTATAAGAACGGGCACTTCTCTTCCTAGCCGCACCTGCGCTTTAAGGCGCTGATGCGATATCTTGTACCTATGAATTTAGCGCAACCAAGTCATCTCCTTCTTGTCCTTCTAGTCTTTATCGTTCTCTTTGGTGCAAAGCGCCTGCCTGATTCAGCGCGCTCCCTAGGTCAATCACTTCGCATCTTCAAGAGTGAGATGAAGAACGATGGGGATGAAAAGAAGAACGACGACGATTCATCAACAAAGTAATCCAGTAAGTAATTAGGACTGGCTCTCTTACTCTGATGATGGCTGGTGCAAAATCGGCTCGTATGCCTTTATTGGAACATCTACGTGAGTTCCGAAAGAGAATTGTTCGCTCGGTTTCGGCAATCTTATTGGCCGCTCTAGTTGGTTGGTTCTTCTATAACGAAATTATCGCGAAGTTAGCAGAACCGGTCTGTGATCTAGCCCTAGCTCAGAGAACCGGTTCTGATAAATGCGGTTCGCTGTACATCAGTGGCGTACTCGGTCCTTTAAATCTTCAGATAAAAGTCGCATTACTAACCGGTCTCATCATCGCGGCGCCATATTGGCTCTATCAACTCTGGGCCTTTATAGCACCGGCGCTTCATCGTAAAGAAAAGCGCAACTCAGTTTTCTTCTTCGTTGCAGCCACTCCATTCTTCGCAGCTGGTACTTTCCTTGGCTACGCAATTCTTCCGTTGGCGATCAAGGTGCTCTTTGGTTTCACGCCAGATGCACTTAATAACTTGGTAAAATTCGATGATTACCTAGATTTTGTGATGAGAACAATTTTGGTCTTCGGCCTAGCGTTCGAACTACCAGTCTTCTTGGTGACCTTTAATTTGATTGGTTTTTTAAGCGGCGCATCAATTCTTAGACCCTGGCGCATTTGGGTATTCTGCATTGTGCTCTTTGTCGCAGGATTCTCGCCAAGTGCTGATCCACTATCAATGATTCTTTTAGCGATACCACTAATTATTCTCTATCTGCTTTCAGGAGTATTCGCGCTTTGGAATGACAGACGGCGAGCTAAAAAAGAAACTCCTCTGGTCTAAACCATGTGGGCGATCGTTATCAACCCTGTCTCTGGGGGAGGCAAAGGCGCAATTCTTGGTAGAGAAGTCGCCGGTTACTTCGCAAAGCACGGACTTGAATACACCATAATCACCGCTACATCTGCGCTTAAGTTAAAAGAAAACCTAGCTAACTTTCTTGATTTAGATGAAGATCAAGCATGTCAGGGCGTGATTGCAGTTGGCGGTGATGGTCTTGCGCACCTGGTAATCCAATTAGTTGCCCCGAGAAAGATTCCATTTTCGGTGATTCCCGCGGGAACTGGAAATGATTTAGTTCGAGCGATGGGCTGGAACCTAGACTCGATTACTAAACAGTTAGATTTTGTGACAACCAATCAACCGACTCCTATCGATTTAGGCATGGTTGATTCAGAATGGTTTGGAGCAATACTCTCAACTGGTTTTGATTCGGTGGTAAACGAGCGAGCCAACACCATGAGTTGGCCAAAAGGACCTATGAAATACAACTTTGCGATAGCAATGGAGTTGCCGAGATTTGCGCCGATTTCTTACACAATTGAATTGGATACCCAATCACTTCAAGTTGAAGCGATGTTGATCGCCGTTGCAAATGGCAAGAGTTACGGGGGAGGCATGCAAGTTTGCCCTGGCGCTTCGATGACCGATGGACTCTTTGATGTGATGATTCTGCATCCGGTTAGCAAATTGGAATTTATAAAGGTTTTTCCGAAGGTATTTAAGGGCGCTCATATCGGCCACCCCCAAGTGCGCGTTTATCGCAGTGCCCGTGTCTCCATCTCTTCTTCGGCGGTTGCATATGCCGATGGTGAGCGAATCGGAGGTTTGCCAGTTCGTGCTGAATGTATGGCAGGTGCTGGACTATCGTGGACCCCGTGAGCACGCCTGCTGAAAAATTCGCCGCTGCAAAGAGTCGAAGTAAGCACGCTGTAACCGAAGAATTTCTAGCCGAATCCAAGTTCCCATTTGATGATTTCCAGATCCAGGCCTGCCATGCGGTTGAAAGCGGACATGGCGTATTGGTAGCGGCCCCAACGGGTGCGGGAAAGACTGTCGTTGGGGAATTTGCAGCATTCTTGGCGTTACGCAACGGCAAGAAGTGTTTCTACACAACGCCAATCAAGGCGCTATCGAATCAGAAGTTTCAGGAGTTCGTAGATCGATTCGGTGAAGATCGGGTTGGCTTGCTAACTGGTGATACAAATATAAATTCCGAAGCAGATATCTTGGTTATGACCACAGAAGTTCTGCGCAACATGCTCTATGCCGGCTCTTCAACGCTCACTAACTTAGGTTCAGTTGTAATGGATGAGGTTCATTATCTGGCCGATAAATTCCGTGGAGCGGTTTGGGAAGAGGTTTTAATTCATCTGATGGAATCCGTTCAAGTTATTTCGTTATCTGCGACGGTTTCTAACGCTGAAGAGTTCGGTGAGTGGCTCGGTGAAGTACGTGGCGAAACGCACGTAATCTTGAGCGAGCATCGCCCGATTCCGCTCTACCAACATATCTTGATCAACTCATCTCTGATCGATTTGTTTTCCAGCCCTGGCAAAGTAAATCCTGAGATCTTGGCTGCCGAACGCGAGGCGATGCGAAAGGTGAAGATTCCACGCCATCGTCGCGAACAATGGGGAGCATCGGAATCGCGTCTATCTCGCCCCGAGATAATTGAAAAGCTGCAGCGCGAGAATTTGCTTCCAGCCATCACCTTTATCTTCTCTCGTATGGGATGCGATGCCGCTGTAAAGCAATGTTTGGCGGCTGGAATTAAATTAACCAATACTGAAGAACGTGCTGAAATTCTCAAAACTGCTGAGCGTTACACCGCTAACTTGCCGGAAGAAGATCTCGAAGTTCTTGGATATCGCGAATGGATTACTGCTCTTGAGCGTGGCATAGCCGCGCACCATGCCGGTTTACTTCCCTCATTTAAAAACGCAATAGAAGATCTCTTTCAGCGCGGTTTAGTTAAAGCAGTCTTTGCCACCGAAACACTTGCGCTAGGCATCAATATGCCGGCGCGAACTGTCGTTCTTGAAAAGTTAACGAAATGGAATGGCGAAGCCCACGTTCCGATTACACCGGGGGAATACACCCAGTTAACCGGCCGTGCTGGTAGACGCGGTATCGATATTGAAGGAAATGCCGTTGTTCAGTGGTCTCCAACTGTGGATTCAGCGATGGCGGCAAGTTTGGCATCAACTCGAACTTATCCGTTGCGATCTTCTTTTACACCGACCTACAACATGGCAATAAATTTGATCGCACGTTTCGGTCGCGAGAGAGCACACGGAAGTCTGGAGTCCTCCTTTGCGCAATTCCAGGCCGACCGTGCTGTAGTTGGATTGGTTAAACAGATCAAGAAAAATGAGGGTGCACGGCTTGAGTTAATGGCTAGCGCCGAATGCCACTTAGGTGACTTTGCAAGCTATGCCAGGTTACGAAGTGAGATTAAAGAGTTAGAGAAGTTGCTATCGAAACGTGATGGCCGTAAAACTTTTGATAATCGCCAGCGTCAACATATGGAGAATGAGATCGATGGTCTGCGCCGCAGCACCAGATCTCATCCCTGCCATTCATGTAACGATCGCGAAACGCACGCCCGCTTCGCCGAACGCGCAGAGCGCCTACATCGCGAATCTGAAGGCTTACGTGGAAGAGTTGAGAATCGCACCCACGTAATCGCTAAGACTTTTGATCGCATCTGCGATGTATTGACCCATCTCGGCTATATCGAGGGGGAGAAACCACTTCCTCAAGGCAAGATCCTTGCCAAGATTTACGCAGAATCAGATCTTTTGTTAACCGAAACAATTCGCAATGGAATTCTTGATGAGTTATCTGCCCCGGAACTTCTATCTGTTGTCTCGTGCATGATCTTTCAGTCAAGATCTCGCGATGAATATGCACCAAAGATGCCCCATCAGAACGTCGCTAACGCACTAGTTGAGATCACCAAACTATGGGCCAAACTAGAAGATATCGAGAACGAATTCGATGTTAAAACGCAGAAGGAACCAGATTTTGGTTTTGCCTATATCTCTTATCGTTGGGCGCAGGGCAATTCACTGACCAATGTTCTTAAGGGATCGGATATGTCGGTCGGAGATTTCGTTCGCTCGGCTAAACAGTTAATGGATCTGTTGATGCAGATCGCTGGCGCCAGCGAGAAGTTGCGTCCAGTTTGTCGTGAGGCGATCAAACGTCTAGACCGCGGCGTAGTTTCATATATGGTGGATGACCTATGACTTTAATGCTCCTCGATAGCGCTTCACTTTGGTACCGCGCTTACTACGGAATGCCAGATACCTTGTTGGCACCCGATGGAACACCGGTAAATGCAATACGCGGCTATCTCGACATGACGGCACGTCTAATTGGTATGTACTCACCGAATCGCATCGTTGCTTGTATCGAAGGAGATTGGCGCCCCTCATGGCGAGTAGATATTTTTCCTGATTACAAGGCTAATCGCCTGGAAGAAGATGGTGAAGGAGAAGAAGAACCAGATTTATTGACACCACAGATTCCGATCTTGCTAGACCTGCTCGATGAGTTTGGAATTCCGATGGTCGGAGTAGATGACTATGAGGCCGACGATGTAATGGCAACATTTGCCGTTAAAGAACCTGGACCAACTCGAATCGTTACAGGAGATAGAGATCTCTTTCAGTTGGTAGACGATAAACGCGATGTGAAAGTCGTTTACTTAGCAAAGGGTTTATCGCAGCACGATCTAGTCGACAAGGCTTGGATAGCTCGCAAGTACGCGATTCCGGGTGATCGTTACGCGTTATTTGCCATGTTTAGAGGCGATCCTTCAGATGGACTGCCGGGTGTTAAGGGAATCGGCGAAAAAGGCGCAGCGTTGATTGCAAACAACTTTGCGGACGTTAATGAAGCCCAGCAGGGAGCTCGCGATGCGCATCCATCTTTAAAGCCAGCGCTTGCTAAGAAGATAATTGAGGGCGCAGATTATTTAAAGATCGCACCTACTTTGGTTAACTGTGCAAGAGATGTTGCGCTGCCACAGCTCGATATTTCTATGCCCCAGAAACCGGATGATCTTTCAAAGATTTATGAGATCAAGGAACGCTACGGACTTGGCGCAAGCGTTGATCGGTTGATCTCTGCACTCAAATGGTGATCCTGCTAATTTCCGCACTACTTGTAAGTGCGGCATTTGAACCTATAGGGCTTTGGTATCTCGCGCTCGTTGGATACGCACTCTTCTTTAGAAGGCTAACGAAGAGTAGAAGACCAGTACGGGCCTCATTTATCTTCGGCGCAATTCTTAACGGAATAGTGCTTCACTGGAGCAGTAAGTACGTTGGAGCGCTGCCTTGGCTCTTGTTAACTCTCCTGCAAGCCGCTTTCTATCTTCCAGTTGGATGGGTTTACCGAAAGACGGAATCACTAAGGTGGGTTCTATTCACCTTTTTAATCTGCGAAGAGTTGCGAGCACGTTTTCCATTTGGTGGATTTGCTTGGACAAGAATCGCCTTTAGTCAGGCTGAATCACCGCTTATGCCACTAGTTTCGATTGGGGGAGTACTGCTACTTAGCTTTGCGACTCTTCTATCTGCGCTAGCCATAGCCCGTCTTAAATTGCGAGCAGTCGCCTTTGTCGCAGCTAGTTTTCTAATCGTTACCTTCTTACCGAATAATCCATCTTCGACTGAAGATATTTCGTTAATAGCGATTCAGGGAAACACGCCTTCGGTGGGCCTCGAGTTCAATTCGCGCGCTAAGGCAGTTTTCTATCTTCATCGAGATACCACTCGTGAACTTGTGAAGCAAAAATACGATGCCGTGGTTTGGCCAGAGAACGCAATTGATATTGATCCGCGAAACTATCCGGAAGTTCTAGCGGATATAAAAACACTGGTGAAAGTGATAGACACTCCACTGATCGCAGGCGTGGTTCTTACAGAGCAGGGATCACCAGCGAATGCTTCTGTCATGTATGACGTAACGGGAGAAGTTAAATCGACATACATTAAGCGCTACTTAACGCCGTTTGGCGAGTACATGCCGTTACGCAAAATTGCTGAATTTGTTTCACCATATGCAAAATCGGTAAACGATTTTAAACCTGGGAAGGAATTTTTTTCACATGAAATTGGTGGATTTCAGGTAGCGCCGATCATTTGCTATGAAATTATCAATGATGGTTTAGTTCGGGAAAGCGCCAATCGAGCAGGTGCAGTTATTGTCCAAACAAATAGTGCCACCTTTGCAAATACCGCCGAAAGCGCCCAGCAATTAGCTATTACTAGAATCCGTGCAGTTGAGCACTCTCGCGAGATTCTCAGCGTTTCTACCGTTGGTATCTCGGCGTTCATCGACAATAATGGCCAAGTGAAATCACAGACGCCTGAGAACATCTCAACTTCTATCTCTGGAGATCTAAAAATTTCAAGCCATCAGACATTATCTGATCGTCTAGGGGGAGTGGCTCCCCTTTTGGTTCTCTTAACATCGCTTATCTTCGCGATCGGAATTCGTCAGAAGGTATTTCGATGATAATCAAGATTGCACTTCTGATTCCTACTTACAACGAAGCTGTTTCGATCGTTGAACTACTTGATAAGTTAACCGAATTTCGTGCAAATAAAAGTATTAATTTTGATGTCATTGTTATCGATGATAATTCGCCAGATGGAACTGCAAATATTGTCGATAATTTACATTTACCTTGGGTATCAATACTGCGCAGGCCTGGTAAAGGCGGATTAGGCGCTGCTTATCGAGCCGGTTTTGTACAAGTTCTCGCTGATTCGAGTTACACCCATGTGATAACTATGGATGCCGATGGATCACACCGAGTGGTTGACCTAGAGAAGATGATTGCAGCGATCGAACCTGGAAAATTGATTGTTCTTGGCACTAGATGGATACCTGGCGGATCGGTAGTTAACTGGCCTAAGCGACGCCAATATCTATCCAGGGCAGGAACTGCCTATGCCAAATTGGCTCTTGGAATTCCGCTAAATGACTTAACAGGTGGTTTCCGGGTTTACAGCGTTGAACTACTCAAGGCTCTAAAACTTAGCGATATGCAGGCAACTGGTTATTGCTACCAAATTGAGATGGCACTTGCTGCCCACCTTGCTGGAGCTAAAGAAATCGAAGTTCCAATTACCTTTGTAGAGCGGATAAATGGCGTTTCCAAGATGTCACAGGCGATAGTCATTGAGGCGTTGCTGCAGACGACCCGCTGGGGTATCTCACGCATACTAAGACCTAACGCCGATAAGTTACATTATGTTAAGTAACTCTAAATTAGCCCTGCCCCGCACAATTTAGGCGCGTAATAGGCGCTATCTAGACGTAAGACTCGATCGGTGCACACGAACAGACCAGATTTCGATCACCGTAAGCCCCGTCGATACGGCCAACGCTTGGCCAATACTTGCCGGCAGTTCCGATCAGTTCACCGCTTATAAGGCCGCTAGCAGGCGCTGGAAAGGCTCCCATTTCGCGTGAATAGCGACGATCCCACTGGCTATCTACGACTGCGCCAGCTGTATGAGGTGCATGCCGTAGCGCTGAATCTTCCACCGCTATTGCTCCAACGGTTATCTCGGAAATCTCACGGTGGATCTCAACCATGGCGTTGATAAAGCGATCCATTTCACGGACATCTTCAGATTCAGTTGGCTCGATCATTAAAGTGCCTGGAACTGGGAAACTCATAGTTGGCGCGTGGAAACCAAAATCCATTAAACGCTTTGCGATGTCATCAACTGTTACACCGCTGACCTTGGTAATTTCACGGAGATCCAAGATGCATTCGTGAGCGATTAGCCCACCTTCACCTGTATACAGAATTGGGTAATACGGCGCTAACTTCTTAGCCATGTAATTTGCAGACAAGATCGCGACTTGGGTCGCATGGGTTAACCCGGCTCCCCCCATCATTCGAATATAACTCCAAGAGATCGGCAAGATACTTGCTGAACCAAATGGCGCCGCTGAAATTGGACCAGGACCTGTTGCAGGACCTGCTGTTTCATCGAGTGGATGGTTTGGCAAGAATGGTGCTAAATGCGCACGTGAGATAACTGGACCTACTCCTGGTCCCCCACCGCCATGTGGAATACAGAATGTTTTATGGAGATTTAAGTGCGAGACATCTGCGCCAAATTTTCCAGGTTGGGCAAGACCAACAAGTGCGTTCAAGTTTGCGCCATCAACGTAGACCTGGCCACCTGCTGCATGTACCAACTCGCAGATTTCACCGATTGCTGATTCGAAGACACCATGTGTTGATGGATAAGTAACCATTAGCGCTGCGAGATTTGCGCCGTGTTCGGCGATCTTCTCTTTGATATCTGCAACTGAAACGTTTCCGAGTTCATCGCATGAGACAACGACAACCTGCATACCCGCCATTACTGCACTTGCGGCATTTGTGCCGTGAGCACTCGATGGAATCAAGCAGATAGTGCGATGGTTATCGCCGCGCGAATCATGGTAATTGCGGATCGCCAGTAACCCAGCGAACTCCCCTTGGCTTCCCGCATTTGGTTGCAGTGAAACTGCGTCATACCCGGTGATAGCAACCAACCAATCAGAGAGCTCTTTAATCATCCGGCGAGATCCTGCGCTCTGGTTAGCAGGTGAGAATGGGTGCAGCGCTGAGAATTCCGGCCAAGTAACCGCTTCCATTTCAGTTGCCGCATTTAACTTCATCGTGCAAGAACCCAACGGAATCATTGTGCGATCTAGCGCCAGGTCGCGATCTGAGAGCGTACGCAAGTAACGCATCATCGAAGTCTCGGAGTGATAGGTATTAAAGACTGGATGTGCAAGGTAAGAACTCTCTCTTACCGAAAACTTTGGAAGACCACTCCCCTGCGCTGCCAGGTCTATTGAGACACTAAAGATCTTTGCTAATTGGTTTAACAGATCAACCGTGGTTGTTTCATCGAATGAGATACCGAGTTGGGTCTGCGAAATCTTGCGTAAGTTAATCTTTAACTCTTCGGCGCTCTTTATCAACTCGTCTACAGATTCAACGTTGATCGTTAAGGTGTCAAAATAACTCTCGTTTGCGATTTTGTAGCCTTTAACTTTCAAAGCACTCGCGAAGATATGAGTGAGTCCGTGAACGCGGTTTGCGATTTTCTTCAGACCGACCGGACCGTGCCACATCGCGTAGAAGGCGCTCATATTCGCAAGAAGAACTTGGGCGGTGCAAATATTGCTAGTGGCCTTGTCGCGACGGATATGTTGTTCGCGAGTCTGCAACGCTAAACGAAATGCTGGATTGCCATGAACATCAACGCTTTGACCGATTAGGCGACCAGGAAGCGAACGCTCTAAACCGGCACGCACTGACATAAAGCCAGCATGTGGTCCGCCGAATCCCATCGGAACACCGAAGCGTTGTGCGCTACCAATTGCGACATCTGCGCCCCACTCCCCTGGCGCCTTTAACAAGGTCAGAGCTAAGAGATCGGTTGCTGCAATTAAGTAAGCGTCCTTGCTATGAATCGTTTCCGCTAAATCTGAATAATCTTTTATCTCGCCAAAGGTGTTTGGGTATTGAACAAGTACACCAAAGTAATCAAGGCCAGATAGATCGGCACTTGACTTGATATCTACTTCAACAACTTTTATACCCAGTGGCTTAGCGCGGGTTACGACAACGGCTTTGCTTTGTGGGTGAAGTGATGAGTCGATTACGAATACAGCATCGTCGGAACCTTTGAAATTGCGGCGGGCCAGCGTCATAGCCTCAGCCGCCGCTGTACCTTCATCGAGCATTGATGCGTTAGCGATTGTTAATCCGGTGAGATCGCAGACAACAGTTTGAAAGGCAAAGAGCGCTTCCAAGCGTCCTTGTGAAATTTCTGGTTGGTACGGTGTGTAAGCGGTGTACCAGGCGGGATTTTCTAAAACGTTTCTTTTAATAACCGCAGGTGTGACAGTTCCGTAATAACCGGTTCCGATAAGTGATGTGAATACTTCATTCTCTGAAGCCATCTGGCGAAGTAATTTGATCGCTTCTACTTCAGTAACTGCAGGTGGAAGATGCTTTTCGAGAGGTTCTTTCATCGCAATTGCAGAAGGCACAACAGCGGCAATAAATGAATCCAGTGATTTAAAGCCAAGCTGCTCAAGCATCGCAGTTTCATTTGCGTGCGTTGGACCTATGTGGCGATCAACAAATGCGCCATGTTCTAAAGTCAAAGCAACTCCCCCGATTAAGTTCCTAACTAACTAGCTAGTTAGTTAGTTAGGAACATATTGGGGAAGAATATGTCCTTTAAGCGCCTTTCGCCTTTCGACGTAATGAAAGCTCATCGTTACTTTCACCACCTGCTGTAACGATCTCGCCATTGAACTCGCCTTGCAGCGTTGCCAATGAACCCTCAACCTCATGCCAAACCTTACCCACTGCGATACCGAAAACGCCTTGACCGCCTTGCAGCAAGTCGATGATTTCATCTGGGCTAGCGCATTCATAGATTGATGCGCCATCGCTCATCAAGGTAATGCTCTCTAACTCTGTAACTCCGCGACTGCGTAAGTGATTTACGGCAGTTCGAATATTTTGTAAAGAAACTCCTGCATCCAATAAACGCTTAACGATCTTTAAAACGAGAATGTCGCGGAAACCATAAAGTCGCGCTGTTCCAGAACCACTTGCAGTGCGAACACTTGGTTCAAGCAAACCGGTACGTGCCCAATAATCTAATTGGCGATAAGAAATTCCAGCGGCTGAACATGCTGTTGCACCGCGGTATCCGATTTCATTCTGGCCATCGTGCGTAACTGGGGAGGTCACGTCGTTCTCGATTCTGCTCGGGGAAGTTTGGATGGGTTTCTCTTCTTGGCTAAGGCTACGAGCGAAGAGGGCGGTAAACAACGACCGACACGAGGCAAACCTCAAGTAGAGGGTGAGACTTCTGCCCCCTACCCTGCAAAGTCCTCCGGGTTGATCTGATCGAGGAATTCACGGAAACGCTCTAAATCTAAGTCGGCCGCCGCGCCTTCCTTGGCTCCAGTTATATCTTCCACGCCCTCAACTTCAAGGAGGCGTTCTGGGATATCAATGCCAACCAGATCCAGAAGGTCAGAGTCGGCCAAGATATTGCTCTTGGTGCGAAGTGCGATCGCGATCGCATCTGATGGTCTAGCCGAAACTTTTAGCAAGGCAGATTGGCTATCGCGGATCTGAATCTCGGCGTAGAAGATTCCATCCTTTAATTCGGTGATGTGAACTGCGGTCATCGTCAGATCTGCGACCTCCAAGAGGTTTGCGATCAGATCGTGGGTCAGCGGGCGTTGTGCCGCCATTCCTTGCTGAGCAAAAGCGATCGCAGTTGCCTCAACAGCTCCAACCCAGATCGGCAAGAATCGCGTGCCTTCTATCTCTTTCAATAAAACGATCGGCTGATTAGAGGGCATCTCAATGCGAACGCCAACAACCTCCATATTTACCAACATCAGATCGTCCTTCTAGCGCCGTTTACTGCTGGCCAGATCAATTACTGGCGAGGGCGATTAAGACCGGCGCGAACTAGCCCGGCATGTAAACGAATTGAAAGTGAGGCGATCTGCTTCTGAACTTCTTCAGCGCGCGCCTTTGAGTCGGCAGACTTCTGACGGTTAATTGGAGTGATCACTTGTTCGATCAGACCGATCTCACGATCGGCGGCAGATTTAAAGGAACGCAAATGGCGGGCTTCGATTCCGAAACCAGCCATCTCGGCGACTGCTTTAGCAACAGCTAGAGCATCAGCATCGTAATGACGACCGCGCAGTGCGATGAAACCATATGACTCAAGTTCAACTAGTTGATCATCAACTAGGCCACTGGCCTTAAGCAATTCTTCGCGAGATAGCCGTAGATCTGATGATGCACCAAATGATTCAGGTGATGCTGAGTTATCTACGGTTGTAAGAGTTGGACGAGGGGATGCAACTCCTCCAGCAGGAGCAGGATCTAGTCCGCGATCGAGGGCTTCTAAATTCTCTTTAATAACGCGCAGCGGAAGGTACTGATCGCGCTGCAACAAGAGAACGTAGCGCAAGCGATCGAGGTCAGAGGCGGTGAATTTTCGGTATCCCGAAGGAGTTCTCTGGGGTTCGATCAAGCCTTCAGATTCAAGGAAGCGGATCTTCGAAATCGTGATGTCAGGAAAATCTCCGCGGAGCTTGGTTAGAACTTCTCCGATACTCAAATACGCGCGTGCTGGAACGCTCACTTTAATCTCCCCTACTGCTAGTTAAGCGGTTGATAAAATCTTTAATGTTTTTTTACTTACTACTTACTTTTCTTTGATGTTACGAAGAGCATATGAAACTTACCGATCTGAATCTCATCACCTGTAGTTAAGGGTGAGTTAAGAACCGATTGATTGTTTAGATATGTTCCGTTGAGGCTTCCTTGATCTTTAATACTGAATCTCTGCTCTTCTTTTTCAATAACCGCGTGCTTTCTTGAGACTGTTACATCGTCTAAGAAGATCGGTGAATCAACTGAACGACCGATTGCAACTTCGTGGCTATCAATTAGAAATCTCGCGCCTTTTGAAGGACCACGATGGATAACGACCATTGCTCGGTCGGCTGGACCTTCGATGATTGCTGTTATGGCTAAGCGGTCTGACTCGCTGGCAGATGAGAGAAGGGCGGTAAGAGCGCTCTCCGGGGAACCATCTACTACCGAACGGAGTCCGAGGTGGAGGGTGCTGGTGAGTTCGCCGTTGCTATCTGGTTTATTCATATCACTGCCCTTTCGCCTAGATCTCCACGAGGTTCAACTTCAACCTGAGGCTGAACTTAGGGTGAGAAAAGGAAAAAATCAAGCGGAAAAAAGCGCGGAGAATCTCTGATTTCTACGCGGTAATTTGACGGTAATCAGCGGCAGAGAGCAAGCCGGCTGGCGGCGCCGCTACTTCAATCTCGGCCAACCAACCTGCACCGTAAGGATCTGAGTTGATCGTCTCTGGCGCGTTATTAAGCGCTTCGTTGATCGCAACGATCTTTCCTGAAACTGGAGCGAAGATTTCAGAGACGCTCTTCGTAGATTCAACTTCTCCGCAAACTTTATCTGCAACTACGCTTTCGCCAACCTTGGGCAGCTGAACATAGACGATATCGCCGAGCGCACCCTGAGCGTAATCAGTAATTCCCATGCGGAATGTATTTCCGGTAGCCAAAACCCACTCGTGCTCTTTCGTATATTGCAAGTTATCTGGAATAGATGACACTAGAACTCCTCTTAATTAAAGATAATTAATGAGAGAAAACTATCGCGATTTACGAAGAGATGTAACCGCAGAGCCGAGATAAGTAACACCCGTAAAGAGATAGAGAGTTATCCCCCAGATCGCAAAGCTCCAACCGAAGATATAGGCGAGAGTTCCATACCAATTTGGATTTAGCGCTAGTAAGAGAAATGGAAATGCATAGAGCAGATTAAAAGTCGCCGCTTTCCCGAGATAGGTAACCTTAAGCGGAGGTAGAGACTTTGCTGTCAGCGCCAAGGTTGCAACAGCCAGGACCAAGTCGCGAACAACTAGAACAACGATCACCCACAACGGAATCGCATCGCGCAGATAGAGAACGATGAGTGTTGCAACGATATACAAACGATCAATAGCCGGATCCGCTAATTCACCAAAGCGCGATTCTTGGCCCCAAGCTCGGGCGATCTTGCCGTCGAAGTAGTCGGTTGCTCCTCCAACAGCCAGGGTCAGAATCGCCCAACCATCTGCCTCAAGCGAGATAGCTAAGTAGATAAAGAGCGGAATTCCGAGGGCGCGCAGAAAGGTGAGCGCATTCGGAACCGTGACTAGGGAAAGCTTCTTCATAATCGTCATTAATCGCGCTCTTTTACTCGAATCGCGACCATAACTGGCGTGCCTGGGAAGCCGAACTCTTCGCGCAGGCGACGCTCGATAAAGCGGCGATAAGAAGGTTCGATCCAACCACTTGAGAAGACAACAAATTTCGGTGGCGCGATGCCTGCTTGGGTTGCGTAGTAAATCTTTGGTTGCTTGCCGCCACGAACCGGCGGCGGCGTCGCACCGATAAGGGCGCCCAAGAACGAGTTGAGTTTGGCTGTTGGAACGCGACGTTCCCAACTATCGATCGCGGTTCTCAGAGCTGGAGCTAGACGATCGCGGTGCCAACCAGTCTTGGCGGCAACATTTACTCGCTGCGCCCATTCGACTTGATCTAGGTGGCGGTCGATCTCTTTATCCAACTGATCGCGGCGATCTTCATCGACCAGATCCCACTTATTCATCACGATCACCATCGCTTTGCCGGCCTCTTCGACCATGGTGATGACGCGTAGATCCTGCTCAGAAATCGGCATTGAAGCATCTAGAACAACTACCGCACATTCGCAACGTTCCAGAGCGCTCTGGGTGCGCAGCGTTGCGTAATAGTCAGTGCCGCTGGCTTGGTTGGCGCGTTTGCGCAAACCCGCAGTATCGATAAAGCGCCAGATCGATCCCCCGAATTCAATTAACTCATCTACTGGATCACGAGTTGTTCCAGCGACATCATCAACGATGGAACGATTTTCGCCAGCTAATGCATTTAATAAACTTGATTTACCAACATTTGGGCGACCGATCAGCGCAATTTTGCGATAGCCATCCTGGGTTTGCGCGCCGCCAACTTCCGGCATCTCGCGCACGATGTAATCAAGTAGATCTCCGCTGCCACGACCATGAAGTGCAGATACAAATCGAGGTTCACCAAGACCAAGGTTCCAGAGCGCATGTGCATCAGCCTCATCTACATCGCTATCAACTTTATTGGCGATAAGAACCATTGGTTTCTTAACTTTGCGAAGCTCTTGAACCAAGATGTCATCTTCATCAAGTGCGCCAACATGTGCATCGACTACAAAGGCAAGAACATCTGCCTCTTGCATCGCAAGTTCTGCAGATGCGCTAACTTGGACCGAAATTCCATCCGGCTTTGATTCCCATCCGCCAGTATCCATAATTATGAAACGGCGTCCGCCCCATTCGCATTCGTATTGAACGCGATCGCGTGTAACACCTGGAGTATCTTCAACAATCGCTTCGCGACGTCCAATGAAACGGTTGATCAAAGTTGATTTACCTACGTTTGGTCGTCCTAGAATCGCAACGATTGGAAGTCCTAGCAGCGAACGCTCTTTCAATAACTCCCAAACGCGTTCTACCGTCTCTTCTAAATCAAGTTCTGTAGAGTCAATTAAAACGGCATCGGATGCTTTAGCTAACGGTGAAACTGCCCGATTCGAATCAATTTCATCGCGTTGGTTTAAGGATTCCGAGACGCTGGCAACCGGTGCGGCTATTTCGCTAGACCTTCTCGCGGCGCGCGCGGCGATATCTGCTTGTAGATAAATCTTCAACGGTGCATCTGGAGCAACAACTGTACCGATATCGCGACCTTCAACAACGATTCCGCGCTCTGCGCTATTTATTAATCTGCGTTGCAAAGATAAAAGTGCGGCGCGAACCTCTGGAAGTGCGCTAATTGCACTTACGCTCTCAGTTACCTTTTCGCTTCTTATTTCTGTTGACACATCTACATCGCCGACAAAAACTTTAGGATCTTTCGGATCTGCGATGAAGTGGATTGTGTTGTCGGAAAGCGCAGCGAGAATATCTTCTGCAGAGCTAATTTTTTCTCTGAGCGCAAGCCATGCGACCGCACGGTACAAAGCGCCAGTATCTAAATAATTCCAACCTGCTCGTTGTGCAACAAGTTTCGATGTGCTGGACTTTCCCGCACCGCTTGGTCCATCGATGGCTACAACGATCATTTCTACTTACATCCCATCATTGCCCTGCGCGGTGTAAAACTTATAAAGTTATAAACTTTTTCTTACTACTAGTCTATCTTGGAGCGTGAACGTTCCAACCCGACTCCTCGAGATGTTTCTGCAAGATGGCGGCATCGCCGGCCGATAGAGCAAGAGTGATCAAGCCCGTGAACTGACCAGGTGAGTGTTCGATTGTTAAATCTTCAACGTTGACGGCAGCTTTTGCACATTCATCAAATAACGCTGCAAGTTGTCCTGGCTTATCTTCGATAACCACTGGCAACTGTGTGTATTCGCGAGCCTTTCCACCATGCTTACCTGGGATCTTTGATCGACCTTCATTACCCGCCGCGATAACCGAACCAACCTTGGATGGATCATCTAACGAGTTAATCAATGAACCAAGATCGTTTTGTAGATTTATTAATAGCGGCAAAATCTCTTTTGCATTGCTGGCGATAATTTCTTGCCATAGCTCTGGATCCGAGGCAGCGATCCGAGTCGTGTCGCGAAGGCCGGCGCCTGCAAGATCTAAATCTTCCGACTTTGCCCCCTTGAGTTGCGCAGCCAGAAGCGAAGCGACGATCTGCGGCAGATGGGAAACCAAGGCAACTGCCGAATCATGGTGGGAGGCAGAAATCGATATTGGCGTAGCTCCTAAAGAGTTGATCAACCAGAGACCGGCCTCCAGGACATCTGACTCCACCTGGGCTCCATCTGCAAAGGTTGGGCAGTAGATCCACGAACGACCTTCAAATAAATCTGCTCGGGCGCTTGCCGCTCCCCCAACTTCCCGGCCAGCCATCGGGTGGGTTGCGAGAAATCGCTTTGCCGCGCCGCTGATTCTTAATACATCAGCTTGAGGTTTAGTCTTTACGCTAGCAATATCTATAAATTTAGATCCTGGGTTGAGTGCAAATTCTCGTTCAAAGGTCTCAGCGAGTGCGCTGGCAGGGATTGCGAAGAGGATTACCTCTGGAGCTCCTGATATTTCTGAGGCGATCAGATCTTGGGCCAGTTTCTGCGCTTTCAGATCTCGGTCAATCATCTCTACTTGAACTCCGCGGGCAGCTAGAGCCAAGCCGATCGAAGTTCCGATCAGGCCAGAGCCAATAATCCGGATTGAAGAAAAGGCTTTACCTTCATTTATCGCCATGAGTTATCGCCCCTACTGAGCTATATCTCGGCGTAAAACCTTTGCTCCGCCTAGGTAGATATGGTTGATTTCCGACTTTTTTAGCCCGCTTTCAACGTGAGCCATGATGCGGATGGTGCGCTCGAGCGAGCCTGGAACTCCAATTTCGACCGCACAGATGAGCGGGACATCAGTAAATCCAAGTTCACGAGCTGAGCTTGCTGGGAAACCGGCATTTAGGTCAGGGCTGACCGTGAAGATCACCGAGATAAAGTCATCGGCGGTTAGAGTGTTGGCGCTGAGCATCTCCGCTAAAAGTTCCTTGGTGGCAGCGTCTATCGCCTCGGCGGTATTGGCTTGCGCCTGAACCGCTCCGCGTATCGCTCTAACCGTGGACATTTGCCAATAGTACCCGCAGAAAGTTCAACTGGTCGTTATATATATCGCGTTTTATCGATATATCTAGTAAACGGTTTTCCGATATTCAATCTGTTGGTTTTAAGGAAGATCCTGACGCTATTTGCAACACCAAATTTCATAAATATCGATAAATGGTTATTTAAAGAAAGTTTGACGCTCTGATTATGTCGATAATATCGATAAATGGTTAAAAAAGACGATTTGAGAATAAATATAGATAAATGGCTTTATAGGTTTATAGATGCAAAGTAGATAAAACCTTAAAGACTTAAAGCCTTTTGTAGGTTTGCTAATTCACCAGCATTTAGGTCTCGCCATCTTCCTTCAGGGGTATCCCCCAAGGAGATAGGTCCGAAGTTGGTTCGGATCAGCCGCAGGACGGTGACATCGACTGCCTCCATTAGCCGGCGGATGATGTGGTACCTGCCTTCGTGGATTGTGACTTCTAGCCACTGGGGGCTCAGCTGCTTAAATGAGAGAACTCGGCCAATTCCATCCTCAAGCTCGATCCCCTTCAAAAGGGTCTTCTCAGCCCCAACCGGGAGCTTTCCATCAAATTCAATAATGTAGGTCTTTTCCAACCCAAAAGATGGGTGGGTGGCTCTAAAGGTTAAATCCCCGTCATTGGTAAGCAGGATTAACCCTTCAGAGTCCTTATCAAGGCGTCCAACGTGGAAAAGGCGCTCTTTTCTAAGGTCGATAAAGTCTGCTAGTGAGGGGCGACCTTCTGGGTCAAACATCGTTGACAGAACGCCTTTTGGTTTATGAAGTACAAGATAAGACTTAGTCATTGATCGTGTTATTGTCTCACCATCTACCATGACTTTTACCATTTGTGGGTCAAACTTGGCTCCGAGCTCACGACAGATGAATCCATCCACGCTCACTCGACCATCCATGATTAACTCATCGGCTCCGCGACGGCTGGTAATTCCGGCGTCGGCGATTATTTTATTTAGGCGCATTTCGGCCATTTGGCTATCCATTCTCGACAGTCATTAGGGGCGCTCCCCCGGTAGGTGGACTCGGATTGCTAAACCATCAAGGGGAAGTTGAGGCGTCAGTCTACGCCAAAGTAGGTGCAAGGGTCAAAGCAAAGGCCAATCTGAGCGTAGAACGCGGCTTAGTCGGTGAGTGATTCCAAGATCTCATCCAGGCGATCGAGATCCGGCAGATATGGAGCCAAGGCAGGAAGATCACCGAGTGAGTTAAGTCCGAGTCTTTCCAAGAAGTAACTTGTGGTCTTATACAAGATCGCCCCGGTCTCAGGCTCTAGCCCAGCCTCCTCGACCAGCCCACGGGTGACCAAGGTCTTCATTACCGCTTCGACATTTACGCCACGAATGGCTGAGACGCGGGCGCGAGATACAGGCTGGCGGTATGCGATGACAGCCAGGGTTTCAAGCGCTGCCTGAGTAAGGCGGTTCTGTTGACCATCTAGAACAAACTTCTCCACCACAGCCGAGCATTCTGGGTGGCTGTAGAAGCGCCATCCTCCGTTGATCGCTTTCAAGGAGAAGCCACGACCCTCGTACGAGCCGGTTAGGTGTTCGAGCGCTTGGACTACCTCATCGACGGTACGTTCTAGAACTGAAGCCAGGGTGAGCTCGTTAACCGGCTCATCTACGACCATCAGAATCGCCTCGATGGAACGCTCGAGTTCGGGATTAGACATTTTCTCCACCTTCTGTCTCATTTTCTACGCTTAAATCTGGGGTTTTGTCCTTTGGTTCATCGCTGGGTTCATCGCTGGCTTCGTTATCCAGCAAAGAGACCGGGATATCGAACTCATCTGAGGCAGCCACTTCGCCCTCATCCGAACCGGTCCAGCTGATCTGGAGCTCACCGAGGGCGATAACCTGCTCAAAACGCAGGGCTCCCTGACGATAAAGGTCGAGCAGGGCTAGAAACCTTGCGACGATGACTAAGGTCGAGTCGGCATCTGAGCAGAGGTTTCGGAAACTTAGAGTGCGTGACTTGCGAAGGGCCTCAACCACACGCTTTGACTCCTCAGTTACGCTCACCAGGCTGGTGTGGAGGTGTTCTACCGCTACGACAGGTGGGGTTTTAGGTGTCAACACGCGTTCAGCGATCGCAGCAAAGCGCGGTGCGCCTACACCAATCAGGACCTCAGGAAGAAGCGCAGAAAGGGCGGGATCCAGGGCTACAACGCGAGCAAATGACTTATCGGCGGCCTCAATGCGAGCGGCAAAGGTCGCTGCGATCTCCTTAAAGGCTCGATATTGAAGAAGTCGGGCAAAGAGGATGTCGCGGGCTTCGAGCAAGGCAAGGTCTTCTTCATCTTCGATTTCACCGCTAGGCAGGAGGCGAGCCGCCTTTAGATCAAGCAGGGTGGCGGCAATTACCAAGAACTCGGTGGCTTGGTCTAAGCGCCAGCCTTCTCCGGAGGCCTCAAGGGCGCGGATGAAAGAGATGAATTCATCGGTAACGATGCTCAGCGAGACCTCGGTGATATCCATCTTGTGGCGCGAGATGAGCTGGAGCAAGAGATCAAAGGGGCCATCGAAGTTATCTAGGTGGACGTTAAAGGGAGAACTCTCGATCGATACGTCAGAGCCCGCGCTCATATCCGCCCCGCTTATATCTGCAGGGCTTATCTCGATATCCACCTGCGAACCTTACTTCTTTACTTGCTCAAATCTGCGCATGGAGCGTAGAGTCGCGCCAACAGAAAGAGGTTTCTCGCTTGAACGCTAAATCGACATTTGATGATGATGTGGCAACAA
>CAZLTK010000004.1:0-36714 GCA_964562535.1 uncultured Candidatus Planktophila sp. | reverse complement strand
TCCTTCAGGTGTAAAACCTTCAGCCGCTGACGCTTCCTTCAGGTGTAAAACCTTCCTGAAAGCTCGCCGCACACTCGGTAGGCTCACGGCATGAAACATCAGATCAGCCTCGGCCGCCGCTTGCTGGGCCTGACCATTGATTGGCTGATGTGTTACGCAATCGCCTTCGGGCTCATTGGTGACACAACCTGGACTCTGGTCGTCTTTTTCATCGAAACCTTTTTACTTACCGCCCTCGGGGGAGCGACCGCCGGCCATCGCGCGATTCGGGTCAAGGTAGTCAATTTTCAGAGCGGTGCTAATCCGTCGCTACGCCAATCATTTATCCGCACAGTGCTGCTCTGCTTAGTAGTAACAGCAATTACCTACGACGAAAATGGTCGTGGGCTGCATGAAAGATTCAGTGGTACAAAACTTCTAGATTTAAGAAAACCTACCTCTTAGGGATTCGAACACCCTTTGGCATTGGACCCTTAGGGATTGGAATCGACATTCCGCCGACGGCCTTAAAGCGCGCACGGACTTCGCGCATTTGGTGAGCAGATAACTTCTTTGGCAACTTTGTCAGGTGCTTCTGTAATTTGCGAAGTGGAACTTGACCTGGGCCATCGCCAACATAAACTTCAGTAACAGGAACGCCTGGCGCAAACCGCTCGGATCGCTTTCGCTCATCTTGCAACATCGCTCGAACCGCTTGGGTGCCTTCACCAGTGATAACAATTCCGGCACGTCCAATACTGCGATGGACCATATCTTGATTCTTAGTAACTGCAACGGCTGGGGTTGTAACCCAACCTTTTCGAATCGCCATCAAAACGCTTGCTCCGGCACCGATCTGACCTTCAATCGAAACATAGGCTGCAGAAGATGCGATACGAGTGAAGAAGAACATCGCCGCAAGAACTGCGATAGGAAGTGAGACAAAACCAAGGTAGATCGGATGTCCAATAACTAGACCAGTTGAGATACCGATCGACCAAGTAATTGCGAAGACACCGAAAATTCCTGCACCAATCCAAGGCTTAACGCTCTTGGTAACGGAGTATGCATCGCGGAAAGTTTTGAAACGGACTTTTTTAACTTTTGGCTCTTTCGCCTTCTTCTTAAACATGGTTGCTAGTTTAGGGGAGCAGGTGCCGTACCACCAAGGCGAAGCGGCGCCCAGCGTTGGCCGATATGGCTATCTGGGTAATTTTCTTGGATCTCGTGAAGTAACGAGATCATCTTTTCGCGAAGTATCTTTTCGCCAGCCTCGACATCGCCGCCTTTTTCAAAGTGAAGCGGTTCACCGAAAGTTACATAGATTGGAACGTTTTTGCGACGGAGATCTCGCTTTACGCCCTTAGTCCAAATTCTTTGCGAGCCCCAAATAACTGCTGGGATAACCGGCACATTAGATCCCATTGCTAAGCGGACTGCGCCTGATTTCAAATCTTTGATCTCAAAACTTTTAGAGATAGTTCCCTCTGGAAAAATACCGACGATCTCACCGCTACGTAAGGCTCTTAGCGCTGCAACAAATGACGCCGAACCGTTATTGCGATCAACATTTATATGGTGCATGCCGCGCATAAGCGGTCCGGCTAACTTGTTATCGAAGATTTCCTTCTTTGCCATAAAGCGAACAAGTCGGTTGGCAGGAAGTGCTGCGGTACCAATTAACGCAAAATCCAAATAACCAATGTGGTTCATCGCAAGAATTGCGCCACCTTTGCGCGGGATGTGCGCTTCACCTGTAAAGGTAAATTGCAGGCCGAGATACTTCCAAAAAGTTTTTAACGCAACGATTACAGGCGGATAAACGATTTCAGCCAAGGTTTGAACCCTGAGCCACGCGAGCCTCTTGGGCCTGCTTATACAACTTGCCAGCGCGATAGCTAGAACGAACTAGTGGGCCGCTCATAACTCCGAGGAAGCCAACTTCTTTCGCCTCAGCAGCAAGTTCAACAAACTCTTCAGGCTTTACCCAACGTTCAACAGGATGATGTTTATTTGTTGGGCGCAGATACTGGGTGATCGTAATCAAGTCACAGCCGGCATCATGTAAATCAACTAGCGCTTGAGAAATCTCTTCGCGAGTTTCCCCGAGTCCCAGAATTAGATTCGATTTGGTGATCAAACCATATCCTCGGGCCATATTGATCACGTGTAGTGATTTTTCGTAGGTAAATGCGGGACGGATTCGCTTGAAGATGCGGGGGACTGTCTCCAGATTATGTGCAAAAACTTCTGGCTTCGTTTCAAATATTTGATTAAGTAGCTCCGGCTTAGCATGAAAATCTGGCGCCAACATTTCAACACCACAACCAGGATTTAACTCGTGTACCTGACGGATAGTTTCGGCATATAACCAAGCACCTTCATCTGGAAGATCATCGCGAGTTACACCAGTGATAGTTGCGTATTTAAGTCCCATGCTCTTAACGGATTCGGCAACCTTGCGTGGCTCTTCACGATCAATCGGGAGCGGCTTGCCAGTATCGATATTGCAGAAATCGCAACGACGAGTGCAACGATCGCCACCAATTAAAAATGTTGCTTCTTTATCTTCCCAACATTCAAAAATATTTGGACAGGCTGCTTCTTGGCAGACCGTGTGGAGACCTTCACTTTTTACTAACGAACGAAGTCTGGTGTATTCGGGACCCATGTTGGCACGAGTCTTAATCCACTCTGGTTTTCTTTCGATTGGGGTTTCGGTATTGCGAGCCTCAATGCGAAGTAACTTACGTCCATCTGGAGCGATGCTCATGCGCTTACCTTACCGAGTGCGGCGCTTATTGCTTTCTCAACCATTGAAGCCACCTCAGGAATGCTAATTTCACGCCCAAGTTCACGTTCCATAGAGGTCACAGCGGCATCATCTATTCCGCACGGCACGATCTTTCCAAAGGCGGTTAGGTCGGGGTTCACATTTAGCGCAAAGCCATGCATCGTTACACCGGAGGCGACGCGAATTCCGATTGCAGCAATTTTTCGCTCTCCCTTTTCATCACAGACCCAAACGCCAGAGCGCCCTTCAACTCTTTGCGACTTGATCCCAAACTGCGAGCATATTTCGATTAGCGCTGATTCGAGAGTTCTCACAAATCCGACAAGTTCGGTTGGCTTAAGTAACTTAACAATTGGATAGCCAACGAGTTGACCTGGTCCATGCCAAGTAATACGTCCGCCACGGTCGACATAAATGACGGGGGTCCCATCGGTGGGACGTTCAAAATCTTGAGTTCGCTTCCCAGCGGTATATACAGATGGATGCTCCAACAAAATAAGTGAGTTAGGACGAATGCCAGCAACGATTTCTTTATGGAACTGGCGCTGCATTGCAAGTGCTTGCTCATACTCGACTAATCCAGCACGAGAGATTTCGATCACTGGCGAGATAGGTGCTTCTTGTAGAGCCACATGCACAGCCTAAAGGTAGGCTATGCACCTAGCGAAATTAGCTCGATCCATGCAGCGAAAGGCCATCTCAACGTGTCACAAAACTTCCAAATTCAGAACGTCCAAAAGAGCCGCAAGCCCTTTGCATGGGCGATGTTGGTTGTAATTCTCTGGTTTGTCATAACTGGCATCTTTGGACCTCTATTTGGAAAGTTGACATCAGTTCAGGAGAACAACAACTCCTCATTCTTGCCTAAAGGCGCTGAAGCAACTTTGGCTGCTGATCAGATAAAACTCTTTTCTTCTCAAGATTCATTTAACTTTCCGGCTCTAGTTCTCTTCGAAGGCAGTTCCACCCCAGCGACATTTGCGGCGATGAATGAACGAGTGCTTCAAGCTGGGAATTTATCTTTGGCTGGTACTACCGCCAAGATCTCTGACTTTCTCGCACCAGGGGCAAATATTTCAGTATTTCCCTCACAAGATGGAGAAGCGCTACTCGCAAATATTCCCCTAAACGGAAATGCGATTTCGGAGCTACTTCCAAATGATGAGCCGGTTCTTCCGGCGGTGGTAGAAGCTTTGCGTGAGGATCTCGAACCGATCGCGAAAGCAAATGGTTTTGAATCTTATGTAACTGGTCCCGCTGGATTACTCGGCGATCTCTTCGGAGCCTTTGGATCTATCGATTCGACTCTCCTCCTTACAACTCTGGCAGTCGTTGCCGTGATTCTCATAGTTGTATATCGCTCTCCAGTCCTATGGATAATTCCGCTTCTATCGGCTTTATTTGCACTTTCGACCGCCGGCGGAATTGTCTACCTTCTAGCTAAGAACGACATCATCGATGTCGACGGACAATCCCAAGGAATTCTTTCGGTACTAGTTATTGGCGCAGCAACAGATTACGCGCTTCTCTTAATCGCTCGATATCGCGAAGAGTTACATTTATTTGAGAGCCGCTTTGATGCGATGCGCGCTGCATATAAGGGCGTTTGGGAACCAATTCTGGCATCGGGTTCAACAGTTGCAATATCTCTTTTAGTTCTTCTCTTTAGTCAACTAACTAACACTGCAGGTTTAGGTCCGATTGGCGCAATTGGAATCGTTGTATCAATGTTCACGATTCTCACCTTGCTTCCGGCGTTGCTTCTCATTTTTGGCCGCTGGATATTCTGGCCACGAATTCCAGAAAATGATGGCGATGATCATGTGATGACCGGTTACTGGTCAAAGATTGCAAATTCAATTGCACGCAATCCTCGCAAAGCATGGATTATTACTGGAGTTGTATTACTGGCTTTTGCTAGCGCATCGACTACTTTGAAAGCAGATGGAATTGGCACCGTTGACACCTTTACAGGTAACCCTGAATCTGTTGTTGGTCAGCGCTTATTGGAAAAGCATTTTCCTGGTGGGCAGGGCGATCCAACTCAGATAGTTGTCGCTGCCGATAAAATTGGGGCAGTAACTGCAGCCGTTAAGAAGGCACCGGGAGTAACTGAAGTCGTTCCGATGCTCGATGGAATGGCGATAGATGGTGGGCCAGCCCCCGAAGTAAAAATCGTAAATGGGCGAGCGATACTGAATGTGACCTTAGATAAGGCGCCAGATAGCGTGGAAGCCGGAAACGATATTCCGAAGATTCGCGAATTAGCTCACGCTGCGGATTCAACATCACTAGTTGGAGGAACAAGTGCTGTCTACTTCGATGTTCGTACTGCGAATAATCGAGATAACCGAACAATAATTCCAATCATCTTGCTGGTGATTACTCTAATTCTGGGAGTTTTACTGCGAAGCGTTATTAGTGCAGTGGTGCTGCTCGGCACAGTTGTACTCAGTTACTTTGCAACTCTGGGCGTCTGCGCCTTGGTCTTCAACCATGTCTTTGGATTTGCAGGAGGAGATAATTCATTCCCATTGTTTGCATTTATCTTCTTGGTCGCACTTGGTATCGACTACAACATCTTCCTGATGACGCGCGTGAGAGAAGAGAGCTCGAAGGTAGGAACACGTGCTGGAGTGACTAAGGGGGTTACGGTCACAGGAGCGGTAATCACATCTGCAGGAATTGTGTTAGCAGCAACCTTCGCAGTTCTCGGTCTATTGCCTTTGGTACCACTAGCCCAATTGGGATTCGCAGTCGCATTTGGCGTTCTGCTAGATACCATCATCGTTCGCTCAATTCTGGTCCCAGCGTTGGTTCATGAAATCGGACCAAAAATCTGGTGGCCATCCAAGTTACAAACAAAGTAATTTCATCGCTTCCTAACAAACGATAACTCTTATGTATCTAGTAGTTGGCGCCGGATTAGCCGGAATGAGCGCGGCCATTACCTTGCAAAAACGCGGTGTTGATGTCGCTGTTCTAGAGGCATCAGATCGCGCGGGTGGTCGGGTTGGCAGCGATCAAATCGATGGCTTCACTTTAGATCGTGGCTTTCAGTTGATTAACGCAAACTACTCCGAGATGAAGAAGGGTAACTATCTTGAGGGCGTAGATTTTAAAGTTGCACCGCGCACAGTTGGAGTATCAAGCGCTGATGGAATCACAAGGCTCGGGGATCCGCGTTCAGCGATCTTCTCAATATTCGCAAGCAAGACAGGAAGTATTTTCGCGAAGGTAAGTTTTCTTCGGTATCTAGCATCTGTGCCACGCCAGAATGAGAGCGTAGAAGAACACCTGCTTCGCACGGGAACAGCTGATCTCTACCAGAAAGTTCTAAAACCCTTTCTGCAGGGCGTTTTCCTTGCTGACCCGTCGCAAGTTAGCGCAGTTATCGGCCGAGAAGTTATTGCCTCATTTATAAATGGCAAGTCAGGTATTCCCTCAAAGGGTGTTGGGGAGTTGGCCTCGCGCATGGCCAAGCAGATCAAAGATTTACGTTTTAACACCCAGATCGAAGAGATTGATAGCAAAGGTGTTGTTACCAACAAAGGAAGAATCAACGCCACTGGAGTAATACTTGCAACCGACCTAACTACTGCTGGACAGCTATTGGGAGCTAAAGAAATTGGCCGTTTGGCCAGCTCTACAACTTGGTACCACTCAACTTCAGTTTCTCCAACAGATAGCGCTGAGCTGATTGTTGATAGCCAAGCGCGCGGACCAGTCGTTAACTCAATTGTTATCTCCAACCTCTCGCGCACTTATGCACCTAGCGGTCAACATTTGATCTCTTCAACAACGATCAAACATTCATCTGAATCTGAAGTCCGTCGCCACCTAACTCAGATGTGGGGAGCATCGACAGAAGAGTGGAGATTCCTAGCTAAATATGAAATTAATTCGGCGCTGCCTTTATTTGAGCCAGGATTTAAAAAGCGCCAAACAGTAAAGATTGATAAGAATATTTATTGTGCAGGAGATTATTTGGAATCACCTTCGCAGAACGGTGCTTTGCTTTCTGGTAGAAAAGCGGCAGAGCAGTTATTGATCGATCAACGCCGTTAAGGCGTTGGTGATATGTGGGTAATCCCAAACAAATCCCGCATCGCTCAGAGCGTTTGGCATCACTTTCTTTGAACCCAGTACTTCGCTAGAAAAACCACCTAGTGCGATCTTTAGCGCAATTGCAGGCGCCGGAAAGAGCGCTGGTCGATTCATCGCGCGGGCAAGGGCAGCGGTAAATTCCTGGTTGGTAACAGGGTTAGGCGTTGTCAGGTTTACTGGACCGGCAATCGGGTGTTCAAGTGCAAAGATAATTGCACGGACTACATCGTGGAGAGTTATCCAAGACCACCATTGCTTACCAGAACCGAGTTTTCCGCCAAGTCCGAATCTAAAGAGTGGCAACATGCGACCGAGCGCGCCACCAGTTGGATCAAGAACTAAACCAGTGCGCAACTTTACAGTGCGAACATCGCCGGCAAGGTCGGCAGCGCTTTCCCATTCGCGGCAAACTGCAGCTAAGAAGTCGTTACCTACAGAATCACTTTCTACAACAGCGCGGTTTCCAGAATCTCCATACCAACCTATTGCACTTGCTGAGATAAAGACCTGTGGCTTAACTTCGGCAACTGCGTTAGCGATTGCAGTTGTTCCGAGTAAGCGTGAATTTAGAATCTCTGATTTATATCGTTTGGTCCAGCGCTTATCGCCAACTCCAACGCCAGCTAAGTGAATAACTGCATCCACACCACGCAGCGCTTCGATATCTACATAGCCTGTCTTTGGATCCCACTGAATTTCATCAGGTGCAACAGTTGCGCGACGAACTAGGCGCTGAACAGTATGGCCTTCAGACTTTAGATGCCCGACTAAAGCGCTTCCGATAAGACCGGATGCGCCAGTAATGGCGATACGTTGTGGAACAGACATTACTGTTTAGAGACCTAGATCTGACTCGAAAGCGCCGCCTTCTAATCGCTCTTTAAGAGTGACTAGGAAACGAGCAGCATCTGCGCCATCGACGACGCGATGATCGTAGGACAGTCCAAGGTAGACCATGGAACGAATTGCAATTGTTTCGCCGCCATCTTCACCCTTTACAACCATTGGACGCTTAACAACTGCTCCGAGACCAAGTATTGCAACCTGTGGCTGATTGATTATCGGCGTATCAAAGAGCGCACCGCGGCTTCCGGTATTTGTTAGCGTAAATGTTCCGCCACCCAGTTCATCAGGTGTGACCTTGTTGTCGCGGGTGCGTGCAGCGAGATCAGAAATCTTACGTGCGATGCCACCCATATTTAGGTCGCCTGCGTTATGAATAACTGGAACTAGCAATCCACGTTCAGTATCGACGGCAACGCCGAGATGTTCTGCGCCGTGATAAATAATCTGGTCGCCCTCAACTGATGAGTTAAGTACTGGGTGCTGCTTTAGCGCCTCGCAAACCGCAACAGCAAAGAATGGCAGGAATGAGAGTTTTACGCCCTCACGTGCTTCGAATGTAGCCTTTGAGCGATCGCGCAGACGGGCAATCTTGGTGACATCTACTTCGATGACCGTTGTTAACTGCGCACTTACTTGAAGTGATTCGACCATTCGCGCTGCAATGACTTTACGAAGACGCGACATGGTTACGGTTGTTCCGCGAAGCGGAGAAGTTGCAATGACAGGTGCGGTTGTAGAACGTTGTGCAGGTGCAGGTGCGGCTGCTGCTGTTGAGGCAGGAGCAGCGCTCTTTGGTGCGGCAGATTCAACATCTTCCTTACGGATTCGTCCGCCAATACCGGTTCCTTTAACGCTGGCTAGGTTTACTCCGAGATCGTTAGCTAACTTACGAACGATTGGAGTTACATAGGCATCTGTAGGTTGTGCAACAGGTGCGCTTGCCGCAATTGGTGCTGGTGGCGCAACTGGCGCTGGAGTTGAAACAACTGGTGCTGGCGCTGGTGGCGCTACAACTACCGGAGCTGCAACTGGTGCCGCTGGGGGAGTTACAACAGGAGCGGCAGGTGCGGATGCACCTGCACCACCGATGACTGCTAGCCGTGCGCCAACTGGAACAGTTGAATCAACTGGAACATCGATAGAAATAATTGTTCCGGCAACAGGTGAAGGAATTTCGGTATCAACTTTGTCAGTTGAAACTTCGAGGAGAGCCTCATCAACAGCTACTGAATCTCCCACTCCCTTTAGCCAACGTGTAACAGTTCCTTCGCTAACGCTCTCGCCAAGTGCTGGCATCGTAATAATTGTTCCGGCAGATGGTGCAGCAGAAATTGGCGCTGCAGGAGCTGCTGGAGGGGGAGTAACTGGCGCAGCAGCAACTGGTGCGGCCGGAGGTGGAGTAATAGGTGCAGCAGCAACTGGTGCGGCTGGTGCTGGAGTTGAAGCAGGCGCTGCACCATCGGCGATGATTGCAAGTTCTGCTCCTACTGGAACAGTCTGATCAATTGCAACAACTATTTTCTGCAAGATACCGGCAACTGGTGAAGGAATTTCGGTATCGACTTTGTCGGTTGATACTTCAAGGAGTGGTTCATCCATTGCGACATGATCGCCTTCGGATTTAAGCCAACGTGTGACTGTACCTTCGCTGACACTTTCGCCAAGTGCTGGCATAGTTACTGAGAAAGTCATTGCGTTTTCCTATTCTCTATCCGTGAGCGTGAAGTGGTTTGCCGGCAAGTGCCATATGCGCTTCACCCATTGCTTCAGAGAGCGTTGGGTGGGCGTGAATTAGAGGAGCAACATCATCTGCTGATGCTTCCCAGTTAAAGATTAATTGCGCTTCGGCAAGTAGTTCTCCGACTCGTGAACCAACCATATGAATTCCAAGAACTGGGCCACCTTTTTGCGAGACTAACTTTATTGAACCCGCTGTGCGCAGGATCTGCGCCTTACCGTTTCCGGCTAGGTCGTAGTTGAGTTCTACAACATCGTAACCACGCTCTTTTGCTTGCGCAGTAGTGAGACCAACAGAGGCAACTTCTGGTTCAGAGTAAGTAACGCGTGGAACTCCGTCATAGTTAATTGGACGTGGGTTAAGTCCTGCGATTTCTTCAGCAACCAGGATGCCTTCTCCAAAACCAACATGAGCAAGTTGCAGCGTTGGAATCAGATCTCCAACTGCCCAAATGCCTGGAACATTGGTGCGGCACTTGTTGTCGACCAAAACGTATCCACGATCCATAGTGATGCCTTGTTCTTCATATCCAAGATTGGCTGAGACTGGTCCACGGCCAACAGCGACCAAGAGGACTTCAGCGGTAAATGTCTTTCCATCTTCCAGTGTGACCGTAACGCCATCAGCTGTGACTGAATGAGATTTAAAGCGAACACCGAGTTCGAAGTTGATACCTCGCTTGCGGTAGGCACGTTCTAACTGCTTACTTGATGACTCATCTTCAAGAGCGACAAGATGTGGCAAGCCTTCAATAATTGTTACTTCTGCACCGAATGACTTCCAGACTGATGCGAACTCGCATCCGATAACTCCGCCACCAAGAACAATTACGCTCTTTGGCACATATTCCATCTTCATCGCCTGATCAGATGTAATGACTTTCTTTCCATCAATATCTAAACCGGGCAGAGTGCGCGCATATGAACCAGTTGCAAGGAGAATGTTTTTTCCGGTGTATCGAGCACCGTTTACTTCGATGGTGTCCTTAGCGACTAGCTTTCCATGACCTTCAATAAATGTGATGTTTCGTGATTTAACTAGACCTTGTAGGCCTTTATGTAACTTGGTTATGACGCCATCTTTATAGGCGTTCACGCCAGTCATATCTATTGAGTTAAAAGTTGCATTTACGCCGAAGTAGTTCGCATCGCGTGCGCCATCTGCAATCTCGCCAGCATGGAGCAGGGCCTTAGTCGGGATACATCCGCGGTGTAGACAAGTGCCGCCTAATTTATCTGCCTCGATTAGCGCTACGGATAGTCCGAGTTGAGCGCCACGGAGCGCAGCTGCGTAACCGCCACTGCCGCCACCTAAAACTACGAGATCAAAATTAGACACGTCTTCTGACTCCTTAATCACTCCAGCGCCACGAAGCGGCTTGATTAGCCCCTATCTTGCCAGTTTTAGCGGCTGATTACGAAATGGCGGCTGATTCAGCAAGGGCAACCAGTGAGCGCAGAGCAACTCCAGTGCCGCCAACTGGCGTATAGCCATATGGTTCGCCTTCGTTGTAGGCCGGACCTGCAATATCGAGATGTAACCAAGGTAACTCCGGTGCAATGAACTCCTTTAGAAAGAGGCCGGCAACCATCATTCCACCCATACGTTCACCGATATTTGCCATGTCAGCAACAGGTGAATCAAGGGATGCGCGAAGTTCCACAGGAAGTGGCATCGGCCAAAAAGCTTCGCCAACCTCTTTGGTTATTGCAAAGAAGTGATCACTAAATTCTTGGTTGTTGGTCATGATTGCGCTTGTGCGGGTACCGAGGGCAACAACTTGAGCACCAGTGAGAGTTGCAACATCGACGATGCCATCGAGATCTTTATTCTCTTGCGCCTTAACCAGTGCATCTCCAAGAACTAAACGTCCTTCTGCATCTGGGTTTAATACCTCAATTGTTTTACCACCATACATAGTGATTATGTCACTTGGGCGAGTTGCGTTATCGCTGACCATATTTTCAGCAAGAGGTGCGTAACAATCGATTGCGACAGGAAGTTTAAGAAGAGCGATTGCGATAGTTGCTGCACAGACAGCGGCGGCCCCTGACATATCGGATTTCATCGCTTCCATTCCGGCAGCAGGCTTAAGCGCTAAGCCGCCAGTATCGAAGGTGATTCCCTTACCAACGTAGGCGTATGTCTTACGTGCCTTAGCCTTAACTGGGCGATATGAAATTTGAAGTAGTCGTTGCGGATTTGCAGAACCTTGTCCGACGGCGGTAATTCCGCCATATCCCTTCGCCTTCAACTGTGAATCCGTCATGATCGAAACTTTCAGGCCAGCACCAGCACCGCCGGCTTTCTTAACGATCTCGGTAAAAGTCTTACAGAACGAGTCTGGAGTTAAGTGACTTGGGGGAGTGTTGATCAGATCGCGCACTATTGCTGTGTAATCACCGATAAGCGATGCTCGCTTAACCGCCGCCTTAGCCTTTGGATCTTGGGCAAGTACGGAGTGAACTGTTACCGACTTAAGACTGGGGCGGCGATCGCTAAGTGAATCAACTCTAAATTTATTAAAGACATATGCGCCCAATAGCGCACCCTCTGCAATAGCTCCGACTGCATTTGCTTTCTTTGCTGGGAGCGCAAAGGTGGCGCTGGAATTTCCAGCCAGAGCGCGCGCGGCTGCGCCTGCAGCGCGGCGCAGGGTTTCATCGTCGAAGTTGGCTTTATGTTCGCCCAGTCCAGTGAATATCAAGAGACGTGTGCTGGTACCAGGAATTTTAATAACTTCATCGGCTTTGCCGGTTGCTCCCATATCGGCCAGGGTTGCCAAAATTTTTTTTGTATCAAGTGCGATATCGCCACTTTCAATTGTTAGCGATGATTTGGACTTCTTATGGGAAAGCCCAACTACCAAAATCTCATCTTTGATGATTCCATCAGAGAGGTGGATCGTTGTCATTAAAAGCTCCTTAAGAAGTAACCTGCGTCTTGGTGACTCGCTACTGAATGATGGTTCTTATCTGGTGGCGATGCTCGGGTAAGTGTAAGTTGTCTACATGAAAAATTCACCACTTGCCGAAAAACATCTTGAACTTAACGCAAAGATGGCCGATTTTGGTGGTTGGTTGATGCCTATTGAGTATCCAGCATCGGGCGTAATCGCCGAACACACCGCCGTTCGGGAGCGAGTTGGGATGTTTGATGTATCTCACCTCGGCAAAGTCAGCGTGATTGGCGATGGGGCGCTGGAATTTCTCAACTCTGTCTTTACCAATGATTTAAATCGAATTACCGATGGACAAGCCCAGTACACCCTTCACTGCAACTCTACTGGTGGGGTAATTGATGATTTGATTGTTTATCGAAACAGCCCTTCTGATCTATTTCTGATTCCTAACGCCTCGAATACGTCAGATGTGGTCGCTGCCCTCAAGACTGTTGTGCCAACTGGAATCACGATTACAAATCTGCATGAGCAATTTGCAGTGATCGCCGTGCAAGGACCCAATTCCAAATCGGTTATTGAATCCCTTGGCTTAAATCCTGCGATGGACTACATGGCTTTTGAGCATGTGCAAATTTCTGGTCGCCCCGCAATTTTGTGTCGCACTGGTTACACCGGCGAACATGGCTATGAAATTCTCCCGAGTTGGAGCGATGCTGAGGCGGTTTGGGATTCTCTAGTCGAAGCGATCAAGCCATTCGACGGATTAGTCTGTGGTTTAGGTGCGCGCGATACATTGCGTACCGAAATGGGATACCCACTTCATGGACATGAATTAACTCTTCAAATAACTCCGGTTCAAGCCTCAGCAACTTGGGCCATTGGTTGGGATAAGCCAACTTTCAGTGGCGCTAATGCGCTTATCGATCAACGCGAAGCTAAAACGCACACCAAGTTACGCGCTCTAGTCAGCCAGGATCGCGGCATCCCGCGCGCTGGAATGCAGATAAAGAATTCAGAAGGTGATGTTGTGGGTGAAGTAACTAGCGGTACTTTCTCGCCAACCTTAAAAAAGGGCATCGCCCTAGCCTTGATTAACCCCGAGTACAAAGTGGGCGATCAGTTAATCGTAGATGTTCGTGGAAGAGAGAGCGTTGCGGTAATTTCTAAGTTGCCCTTAGTTACTTCAAACGTGCGCTGAACTCGACTGGCGTTAGGAAAGCCGCCTTGGTTTTAGTTCTACGCAGTGCAGACAGAACAGCGGGCGCGGTAATAACAATGAGCGTTGAAGTCAAAACAGCTCTCGGAATATCCCACGCCATAGATGATAGAAAGTGAAAAGTTATAAATCTATTTAAGTTCTCCAAGATTGGCGCTCCCGGAAGAAAAGAAAGTTGAGTATCGCCGCCCAGCGCCCATGGCCAGAATTGAAGGTCCATTAGCAATCCAAAGAGCAAAGAGGAGAATATTGCTATAGCAACTAGCAGGAGAATTTCTCTGCGCCCCTTGAACCTTTTTGGAAAAGCGCCAGCGAATAAACCAACTAATCCTGCCGCAAAGAGTTGATACGCAAGCCAAGGTCCAAATCCACCAGTTAAAAGTGCAGAAGCCAACATTCCGAGTACGCCCAATAAAAAACCGAAAGCAGAACCGAATACGCGAGAAGCAAGGATCAAGAGAAACCACATAGGCTCCAGCCCAACTGCGCCAGCCCCGAGCGGTCGAAGCGCAGCAAGAAGTGCAGCAAGAGTTCCAAGTAGCGCAACAGATTTAGCATCTAACCCAGAATCACTCAGCTGTGCGATTAAAAGAAAGATTGAAGCAGGAACGGCCGCCCAGAAAAAGTATTGTGCAAACTGCGCAGAGCTCTGTGATTGCACATAGAAGGGCCAAGTGAAGCCGGCAAAGACCGTGGTCGAAACCAATAAGAGCGCAACTTTAGATCTGCTGCTGAAACGATATACATCGCTTGTTAAATACTTCATCGTTGACCAGATTCCTGATCTAGCGAACGCATAACATCGTTAACTGTGAGCCATCTCCGTGGAGCCATCACTTTGGCGACCTGTGGGGCAAAGGCAGGTGATGCCAACAAAATATCTAACGTTGGTCCGTCCGCAACAACTTCCCCCTCAGATAAAAAGATAACTCGATCGGCAAGTTCGGCTACTAGCTCTACATCATGAGTTGCGATAACAACAACTCTTCCAGATTGTGCTGCGAAGCCTTTGAGAATCTCAATCAGTAACGATTTAGATTGATAATCCAATCCACGCGTTGGCTCATCCAGGATTAGCGCACGTGGTTGTGCAGAGAGAACCACGGCTAGAGCCAGTGCCAAACGTTGCCCTTCCGATAAATCGCGTGGATGGGTCTCAGGCGAAATTGAAGGCACTAGTTCTTGAAGAAGAGCAAAGGTTGAACCGCTGGCTATCCCATTATCTTTATCGGCTTGTGCGCACTCTTGCGCAACACTTTGTGCGTATAAGAGATCGCTAGGTTCTTGGGGGATATATCCGACAGTTGCGCGGCGAAGTGCGCCCTTCAGACTCATTGGGGGATGCACGAAAACAGATATCTCACCTCTATCTAACTCTTTGACACCGACTATCGATTGCAGCAGCGAACTTTTACCGGCGCCATTTCGACCCATTAACGCAACAATTTCGCCCTCCATTACAAGTGCGCTAACGTCCTTTAAAGCAAGATGTGAACCGTAAGAAATCGATGCCCCCTTCACCGAGATTGCTGTGGGAGTCGCTTCTTTTCTTACTGGTGGATTGTCTATTCCGTCGCGCCTGACATCTTCGGTCATTCGTCTTACATCACGAACGCTAAGCCCGAGCTGATCCAATTTAAGTGCGCGGGATAAATGAACTATTGGGGGAGCGATATCTGAATTTTTTAGTATGTTTTCTGGAAGATCGATCTGAGCTTGGCCATCTCCGGCGATATGAATGATTCGATCAGCAAAGCCAATTACTCGCTCTAAACGATGTTCTGCGATCACAACGGTCAGGCTGAGGTCGTGCACTAAGCGATGGATGATCGAGAGAACTTCTTCGGCTGCGATCGGATCAAGTGCGCTAGTTGGTTCATCCAAAACCAAAATCTTAGGATGCATCACGAGTGCGCTACCGATTGCTAAACGCTGCTGTTCGCCTCCGCTAAGTGTTGAAATCGCTCGGTTACGTAGTGGTGCCAGGGCCAATAGATCAAGAATCTCTTCAACGCGTTTACGCATCACATCAGGGGCCACGTTTAGCGACTCCATACTAAAGACGAGTTCTTCTTCAACGGTATCGGTTACAAAGCCGCTACTTGGGTTCTGACCCACAATTCCAATTAGATGAGCCAGCTCACCTGGTCGTACTAGTTGTGTAGAAATTCCATCAACTGTTACATCACCAGCCAAAATTCCACCGGTGTGATGCGGAACCAAACCATTGATTAGACGCAAGAGTGAAGATTTTCCAGTTCCGGTTGAGCCAATAACCAGAACCATTTCTCCTTCTTCAATCGAAAATGAGAGTCCTTCTAAGATGGTTTGCGTTGAAGTGGGATAGACAAGTGAGACATTTGAAAACTTGATCATGAAGTCACCGACCAAACGAGACCAAGAAGAACGAGGCCGCTAGAGAAAATCGCAGTATCTGCAGAGCGCCATTTGATAGGGCGATATCTGGAGCGAACTCTGCTCACGCCATAACCGCGCGAATCCATCGCCGCTGCAAGGTCGAGAGATTTAGCAAGCGCTTCTTCCAGTAACGGCAGCGCTATTGATTTGAATTTTGGCTTCTCATCTCCTCTTAGTACTCGAGCTTGCTTGATCCTTGAGTAGCTGGCTACAAGTTGCGGAAGTGATGAAGTCGCAATAACAATCGCGACTCCAAATTCATAAATGATCACGGGAAGAACTCTCAGCACTTTATGAGGACTGGTGAGTGATACCGCTGCACCGAAGAGTGCGATGACAGAGACAATTATCAGCCCCTCATGTAGTGAGGAGGTAAGTCTTTCTTGGGTAATAACGCCGCCAATGCGGATTCCCGCCATCCAATCCGGCAGAGGAAGAATTGGTAGTTCAACTAATTTGGTGCCCGGAATAGGTACGCCGATTAATACACCTGTGATTGCTCTGATGATCAGAATAAATAATCCAAGGCGAAGTGAGAACCAGAAACTCTTCGACCATGGGAAATTTCCAGCCCAGCGCCAAACTATGAGCGCCGCACCCGCGATTACCAAAGCGGCATAGATAGCGCTGTCGGCACGAATAACCGTGACAATTAAAGCGATGCTCCAAAGCCACCAAGTGAGCGGGTGCAGCGATTTCATAACTGTTAAGCGCGTCTCTTACTTCTTGAGTGAAGTAGGTGTCGATATTTCAGCGCCACATTCTTTTGCTGGGTAACCATTTAATCCGCAGATAAGTCCGCTCTTTGCGGCACGCACCTTCATAACCATTCCAAGGACATCTATACCTTGTGAGGTTTTAGCGGTGCGAACGCAGGTAGTAATTGGTTTCTTTACCTTCTCGCCCTTTGGGGCATAGGCCTGGGATCCGAAATCAATTACCAAAGCGACTCGTTTTGTATCTTTATCAGCCTTGGTTTTTCCGCAGATCGATGCAAAGTTTGGCTTGACTGATGGGGGAGTTGATGGAATGTCATCACTGCTAAATACAAATGACCAGCCTTCAACGGCGCCATCTTCGATATCGACTGTTGGACCAGTCATTGCAGCGGTCCATTTTGTTGCTCCAGGGGCAGCTTGGTAATACCCCCAGTAGCGCCAACCTTTATCGGCAGCGCTAGCTGAAGGAACTGGAATTATTTGAGCAGCAACAAAGGCTAGAACAAATAACGTTGGGATGAACTTTCGAGTTGAATTTAATTTAAGCATTTTAACTGTGGAGCCTCTCTAGAAATTTAGAGTCTCACAGGGGTAGCGCAATAAAAGTATTTAAACCACTTTTCTTGAGACTACGCCCCGCAAACCTCGGCGGGTGTTGGTCAATTACGCTTTCCAGTGAGGTAATCCGACTTAAGTTCTAGCGGCGGATAGTCTGCCGAGAGAACTCTTACGGTTGCGGGTCAGCGTCGGATTTTCACCGACTTCCCCCCAAGAGAAAGTCTTGCTATTAAGTTGTGGTGAGCCAGAATATGACTACCTGCGAAGGAAACCATAGGAACCTCGCTATATCAATTCACCACGCAACTTAATGCCAAGCTACTTGAGAGTGGGGGGTATGGTTTCTCCCATGGAATATCGTCGCCTCGGCAGTTCAGGAATGTATGTCTCAGAGATTTCCTACGGAAATTGGATTACTCATGGATCCCAGGTTGAGGCAGATGCCGCAATTAAGTGTGTGCGAACTGCGTACGACCTTGGAATTACGACATTTGATACTGCAGATGTATATGCTGCAACCAAAGCCGAGTCGGTCTTAGGCCGAGCGCTAAAGGGTATTAAGCGTGAGTCATATGAACTCTTCACCAAGGTTTATTGGCCAACGGGTTCAGGTAAAAATGATCGCGGTTTATCTCGTAAACACATTATTGAATCTTGTAATGCCTCGCTAAAGCGCCTGAATACAGATCATATCGATCTCTACCAAATGCATCGCTTTGATTATGAAACTCCACTAGAAGAGTCACTGAGCGCGTTCGATGATTTAATTCGCGCCGGAAAAGTTCATTACATTGGTTTCTCAGAATGGAACGCAAAACAGATCGCAGATGCGTTGCGCATTCAAGATGCCAAGAGCTACAACCGATTTGTATCTAGCCAACCCCAGTATTCGGCACTTTGGCGAGTTATCGAAGCCGAAGTCGTTCCACTAAGCAAGCGCGAAGGAATTGGACAAATCGTTTGGTCGCCGATGGCGCAAGGTGTTCTCACCGGAAAATATCTTCCAGGAAAGAAGCCACCAGTAGGCTCTCGCGCAACCGATAAGAAATCTGGCGCAGATATGATCTCTCGTTGGATGCGCGATGATGTACTCAGCGCAGTTCAAAATTTAGCTCCGATAGCCCGTGACTTAGATTTAACTATGGGTCAACTATCAATTGCTTGGGTTCTGCAGAACTCAAATGTTTCCAGCGCAATTATGGGAGCGACTAAACCGGCGCAAGTTAAAGAAAACGTGAAGGCATCGGGAGTTAAGTTAACTGCCGATGTTATGCACGCGATTGATAAGGCGCTCGGCAATATTCCAACGACTGATCCTAAAGAAACAAAAAGCCCGAACCCAAGAGCTTGAGTGCTTCTAGAAAGCCGCTTGGTTTAGAGCTTATCTCCAGCTTTTACTTGTGGCTTAGGTGCGCGCATTCGGCGCATCTGTGTAGAACGAAGCCATCCGTAAAGTCCGAGCCCCTTGGTGCTCTTATCTGGGAAGCGCTTGGTGACTTCAGCCTTAATTTTGCGAGATAGAAAGAATCCGTCAACGATTGAGAAAAGCAGAACGCTGTACATGACGATGATTCCAACGACAGCAAAAATACTTAGTGGGATCAAGGAAAGTATCAAAACAAAGCCGATAATTGGAAGGAAATATTCACCGATCGAACGACGGGCATCGATGTAATTTCGTACAAACTTCTTTTCTGGTCCGCGATCACGCATTGGGAGCGCGCTTTCATCGCCGCGTAAATAAGCCTGACGCTGCAAAAGACGCGCAGCGCGTGCTTGATCTTTAGAGCGCTTCTTCTCGGCCTTGGTTGATGCTGGCGCTAACGAGGAAACCTTAGTTGCAGCTTGCGCCTCTTTACGCTTTGGAGTTGGTCGACCCTTTTTCTGGCTATTTTCTGGAGTAGAAGTCATGGGCAAACTATAGGGCGAGCATCTGCTCGAGTGCGAGTTTGGAGTACTTGGCAACTTCTGGGGCAACGCTAATCTGGTTTACAACATGGCCATCAACTAAAGACTCCATCGCCCAAACCAGATGTGGAAGATCAATTCGGTTCATCGTTGAGCAATAGCAAACCGTCTTATCTAGAAAGACAATTTTCTTATCTGGGTGGGCTTTGGCAAGCCGTGAAACCAAATTTAGCTCGGTGCCAATAGCCCAAGCGCTCCCTGCAGGGGATTGCTCGACAGTTTTGATGATCATCTCGGTGCTGCCAACGACGTCGGCGGCAGCAACAACTTCATGTTGACACTCTGGATGAACTAAAACCTTAACTTCAGGAAGTTGTTTTCTCACCTCATTCACAGATTCCAAAGTGAAGCGCCCGTGAACAGAACAATGTCCGCGCCATAAAATTACCTTGGCTCCACGAATTTCTTCAGGAGTTAAACCACCCATCGGCTTCCACGGATTCCAGAGGACACAATCTTCCAGAGTTAGACCTAGTGAAAGAATGGCAGTATTTCTTCCGAGATGCTGATCGGGGAGAAAGAGAATTTTCTCTCCCTTAGAAAGCGCCCATTCCATACTCTTCTTGGCATTCGATGATGTGCAGATAGTTCCGCCATGTTCGCCGGTAAAACTCTTAATTGCCGCGGATGAATTCATATATGTAACTGGAATAGTTTTATTGGCTACACCAACTTCTTCGAGATCTTTCCAGCATTGAGTAACTTGATTTGCCGTTGCCATATCAGCCATAGAACAACCGGCAGCTAGATCAGGAAGAATTACCTTTTGGTTATTTGAAGTCAGAATGTCAGCACTTTCTGCCATGAAGTGAACGCCGCAGAAGATTATGTATTCAGCGCTCGATTGGGCCGCTGCAGCTTGTGCCAACTTAAATGAATCACCTGTTACATCGGCAAACTCAATCACTTCATCTCGCTGATAGTGATGGCCCAAAACCAGGGCGCGGTCGCCAAGTGCGGCGCGAGCGACTTTTGCTCTCGTGATTAAATCAGGATCACTCGCTTCTGGCAGTTCGCCCGTGCAAGAGACTCCTCGCTCAGATGCCAGATCTCGACCTTGCCCGAGAAGCAGCAGGTCAGTCAGCGAAGTCGAGCGAACAGGTGTGGACATGGACACATTCTCGCGCATATTTAGCCTTGCTGTCGCATCGACAGTAGGTGGCAGGTAGTCTTTACCCATGACTACAGAGACATCAAACTCAACAACAGAAGCGCCAGCATCTACTGGCCCTATCGTCCTGACAGAAGTTGCCGCAGCCAAGGTTGCAGCGCTCCTTGCTCAAGAAGGTCGCGATGATCTCTATCTCCGCGTTGCTGTTCAACCTGGTGGTTGTTCGGGTCTGCGCTACCAGCTCTACTTCGATGATCGCGATCAAGAAGGCGATATCTCACATCAATTCGGAACTGTAAAAGTTGTTGTAGACAAGATGAGCGATCCATATTTAATGGGCGCTTCAATTGATTTCGTTGACACGATTGAGAAGCAGGGCTTCACAATTGATAATCCAAATGCTGGCGGATCGTGCGCCTGCGGCGATTCTTTCAACTAAAGACACTTCCAACTTGTTGTTAACCGCGATGGTGGCTGCATGAAGATTGGCGTTGCCGGTTCAGTCGGTTTAGACCACCTAATGACTTTCTCGGGAAAGTTCACCGACTCACTCGTTGCGGGTTCACTTGAAAAAGTTTCACTCTCATTTCTCGTAGACGGCTTGGAAGTTCGCCGTGGGGGATGCGCAGCAAATATCGCATTCGGTATGGGTTCACTTGGCCTCACTCCAATTTTGATCGCCGCAGTCGGAATCGATTGGCCGGATTACGATGCTTGGTTAGTGCGTCATGGCGTTGATACTTCACATGTTTTAGTTTCTAAAACTCTCCACACTGCTCACTTCATGGTAACGACTGATACCGAGCTAAACCAGATTGCATCTTTCTTTCCTGGCGCGATGTCTGAAGCGCGAAATATAGAGCTTTCGCCAATCATGGAAAAGACAGGAAAGTTAGATCTAATTGTGATTTCTCCTGATGACCCAGAAGCGATGCTGCGCCATTCTGAGGTAGCCCGCCAGGTGGGGGTTGCTATAGCAGCTGATCCTTCTCAGCAGATGGCACGTATGTCTGGCGAAGATATTAAAAATTTGATTACGGGGGCAACCTACTTATTCATGAATGAGTATGAGTTAGCGCTAGCGATTCAAAAAACCGGTTGGAGCGATCGCGAAATTCTCGAGCAAGTAAAATATCGCGTTGTAACACTTGGCTCAGAAGGTGCAAGAGTTGAATCGCTAACTGGTGAAACAATTAAAGTTACCTGTCCGAAAGAGAAATCAAAGACCGACCCAACCGGCGTTGGGGATTCATTTAGATCTGGATTTGTTGCCGGATTGGCCTGGGGTCTAAACCACGAAAGATGTGCACAGCTAGGTTCGATGATTGCAACCTATGTAATTGAAACAACAGGCACACAGGAGTATCGCTTTACATCAGCCGAGTTTTTAACGCGCTTTAAAGACGCATACGGCGCTAGCGCTGCTGCTGAGATCGAACCTCATCTACCAAAGCGTTAATAAGTAGATCAACTTCTTCTGCAGTAGTTTCTACATGCAGGGTAATTCGAATATTTCCATCAGTTGGCAGCCCCATAGCCGCTAAGACATGGCTGGGTTGCAAATTCATAGCGGTGCAAGCTGATCCTGAATCAACTGATAGTCCACGGGCGCTTAAGCCCCGAAGAATCTCTTCTCCATTGCAACCCGGAATAACTAAAGATGTTAAGTGCGCCATAGAATTTTCTAAATCTCCTGCAATTATCGATCCTGGAATTGCTCTCGAGATTTCTGAGCGAATCTTTGCGCTCATATTCCTTATATTTTTATCATCAGGTCTGAAATTCTCGAGCGCTACCGCGCTGGCAATTAAAAGCGGCAACGAGAATGTTCCGTAGGTCCTGCGAACTGCAGATATATGGGGGAGCGGATTCTTCCAATTGGCGGCATCTGCGATGGCAACGACGGCGAGACCAGCCGGCCCTTCCCAAGCTCTTGAATCAAAGACCGCGCTACTCCACTTTTCGGGAAGCGGTTCACGATTTCCAGAGGCAGTGGCATCGATTGCAATCAAGATATCTTTTGGTAATTGCTCTGGAACTTTGTTTATGGCCCCAGTTTCACCATTTGCTAATTGAAATGAAAGAACAGAGTTGGGCAACAACTCGATTTCAGAGAAATTCAAAGTTCCATTGGGGGATAGCGGAATAATTTCTGAGTCGCCTTGATGCGATCTTGCAGTCGCGATTACACCTGATCTATCGCCGGCTCCGTAGTAGAGCTTTCGTTTTGGTTCTAAGAAGCCACCTAGAGAAAGTAGATAGCCAAGCCCAACTTCGCCCGTGATCTCAATTTGATCGGCCTTAATTCCTAAATTTGTGGCGAGTGATTCAAGGGCGTTGGCTCTCAGGTTTGCCGCGCGACTAGGTGATTGGCCAATCTTCTTTGGGTCAGCCCATCCGCTATCCAAGGCAGCGAGAAAGGCTTGGGCAGCAAGGGAATTGAGTGCTGTCTCTGATTGAAAGTTTCCTGTGACTCGTACCACCTAGCGAACGCTACTAGCCAATGCGACTAACTCCGAATTAGCCGACTATCCTTAGGCTTATGTTCGCTCAAAAACGCTCGCGCGCTCTGGTTCTTCTAGCCGCTCCGCTAACTCTTCTGCTTAGCGGTTGCTCCAAAGTCTCTGGCCTTGGATATGAAGAAGGTCTATCAAGCGTTAATGACATCTCACTTTCACTCTGGCAGGGAGCATGGATTGCTGGAGGCGTAGTCGGTGTAATTACATTTGTATTGATTATTTGGCCAGCGATTTTCCATCGCGCTAAAGCCAGTAAAGGTGAATTCCCAAAGCAGACTCAGTACAACATTCCGGTAGAAATCGCTTACACGATTATTCCTTTTATCATCGTTGCAGTTCTCTTCTATTACACCGCGGTGAAGCAAGAGAAAATCGTTGAGAAGACATCAACCTACGCCCATGAAATCACTGTTAATGGATTCCAATGGTCATGGCAGTTTAGTTACCCTGAGGCGGGACCAAAGGCAGTTGTTACTGGAACCCCAGCTCAGCCTCCAACTTTGGTCGTTCCGATCGGCGAGAAAGTTCGCTACACAATTGAATCCAACGATGTTGTTCATGGTTTCTGGATTCCGGCATTTATGATTCAGATGCAAAACTTGCCGGGCGTAACAAATAGCCTTGAATTCACCGCAAATAAATTGGGCACCTATCCAGGTCGATGCAACATTCTCTGCGGACGTAATCACTCACAGATGCTCTTTACGGTAAAGGTTGTAACTGTTGCCGAATATAAGGCTTATCTCGAAACTCTGAAGGCGAGCGCAGCATGACAACTTATGCAGAACGTCCAACGATTAATCCAGTAGGTGTGCAAACGTCGAGCAAGGGTAAGAACTTTGTAAAGTGGATTACGTCGACTGATCACAAGACGATCGGCTATCTGTATTTGATGGCCACCTTTGGCTGGTTCTTAGTAGGCGGGCTACTAGCGCTCTTCTTACGCGCTGAGCTAACTCGCCCGGGTATGCAGTTCTTGAGCAACGAGCAGTACAACCAGATCTTTACGATGCACGGAACGATTATGTTGCTTATGTTTGCAACTCCATTGTTCGTTGGTTTCGCCAACGTGATCATGCCTTTGCAAATTGGTGCGGCAGATGTGGCTTTCCCTCGCCTCAACATGCTCTCCTTCTGGTTGTTCATGTTCGGAAGCATCACTGCAGTCGCTGGTTTCTTAACTCCAGGAGGCGCGGCATCATTTGGATGGACTGCTTATGCGCCTCTTGCTAACTCAACATATTCACCAGGAATCGGTGGAGACCTTTGGGTAATCGGTTTGGCAGTTTCTGGTCTTGGAACAATCTTGGGTGGCGTTAACTTCATTACAACTATCTTCACAATGCGCGCGCCAGGTATGACGATGTTTCGTATGTCGATCTTCTCTTGGAACGTTCTCTTAACTTCTATCTTGGTATTGCTTGCCTTCCCTCCATTAGCTGCTGCGTTATTGGCGTTGGAGTCTGATCGCCTCTTCGGTACGCATATCTTTGATCCGGCCAATGGTGGTGCGATGTTATGGCAGCACTTGTTCTGGTTCTTTGGCCACCCTGAGGTATATATCTTGGCGCTGCCATTCTTCGGAATTGCAACTGAAATTTTGCCAGTCTTTAGCCGCAAGCCAATCTTTGGTTATAAAGGTTTGATCGCAGCGACAATCGCAATCTCGGCTCTCTCTGTTGCAGTATGGGCTCACCATATGTTCGCCAGCGGCCAGGTACTTCTACCGTTCTTCTCATTCATGACATTTTTGATTGGTGTTCCAACTGGCGTTAAATTCTTTAACTGGATCGGCACCATGTGGCGCGGCCACGTAACCTTCGAGACTCCAATGCTCTGGGTTATGGGATTCCTCGTTACCTTCTTATTCGGTGGAATCACCGGAATCATCTTGGCTTCGCCTCCAATGGACTTTGCCGTGTCGGCTTCTTACTTCGTTGTAGCTCACTTCCATTACGTTCTCTTTGGAACTGTGGTCTTTGCAATGTTCGCCGGTTTCTACTTCTGGTGGCCAAAGATGACAGGTCGCATGCTCAATGAACGCCTCGGAAAGATTCACTTCTGGACGCTCTTCTTCGGCTTCCACACCACCTTCTTAATTCAACATTGGCTTGGAATTAAGGGTTTCCCACGTCGCTACTCTGATTACTTAGCAACTGATGGCTTCACCGGAATGAATATGATTTCAACGATCGGATCTGCGCTCCTTGCGCTCTCAATGATTCCGTTCTTTGTGAACGTTTGGATTACCCGCAAGTCACCACTTGTTAACTGTGACGATCCTTGGGGCTATGGCTCCTCCCTTGAGTGGGCGACATCTTGCCCACCACCACGCCATAACTTCTTGACGATGCCACGTATTCGCTCTGAGCGCCCCGCCTTTGATCTTCACCACCCACATGTTAAAACGGAAGGCCACTAATTAAATATGAAAACTAATTGGCAGCTCTTCGGTGGTTTAAGCGTTTTCTATGTCTTAATGGCGATCGTTTACTACTACGTAGGTGGCGAGGCAGTTGGCATAACAGGAATGATTCTCGCTGCATGCTTGGCAGGCATGGTCGGTTTCTATGTTTGGTTTACGCAGAAACGAATCGGCCGACTACTACCCGAAGATCGCCCTACTGCAGAAATTGCAGAAGGCGCAGGCGAACTTGGTTTTTATAGCCCTCATTCATGGTGGCCACTGCCAGTTGCGGCCAGCGCGATGGCTTTAGGTCTCTCACTTCTTATTGGTTGGTGGCTTACTCTTATTGCACTTGGTGCTCTAGTAATTAGCATCATCGGTTTCGTCACTGAGTATGAAAAACCTCTACCTGATAACGCCGCTCACTAAAGTACTTTTCTCGAAGCCTAGCCATGGAGAAAATTCGCGCCGAAATACTTGATACTGGCTCAGATCTCGTTACCTCCGCGCAAATTGAAATCACCGCACCGGCGCAACAGATCTTTGACTTGATTGCAGACCCACGTTGCCACCAACTCTTCGATGGCTCTGGAACGGTGCAAGGGAATATCTCGGGGCCAGTTCGACTTTATCTTGGTGCGAAGTTCGGAATGGCGATGAAGATCAGGTTGCCCTATCGCATCACCAATACCGTCGTCGCTTTTGAAGAAGGTCGCAAGATCTCATGGTGTCACTTGATGAAATGGACCTGGAGTTATCAGCTAGAGGAGTTCGCAAATGGCAAAACACGCGTAACCGAAACCTTCGATGCCCGCGAAATACCCTTCTATGCCAAGCGATGGCTCAAGTTAACGGGTGCGATGGCCCACAACCCAAAGTGGATTGCTAAGAGTTTGGTGCGCTTAAAGACGATCTGCGAAACTAATTAAACGTAGCAACTACTTTTAATTAGTGGTTCTCAATCTGCTTTAGATCTTCAGCGGTGACCTTCGGAATCGATACGGCATGAGCTTTGCTCATACGTGCGCGTAACTTATTCTTCAGCGCCTTTGGACGACGTACTCCGCTGGCATCGTGTTCATCGAGAGCTAGCGCAGGAATCTGTTCATGCTGAGTCAACAGCCAAGCCTTTTCAGGTGAGATCGGCTCGTGGACTTCAACGAACTCTCCATGCGGCATCATCACTAAGCGACCGGTCTCGCGGCCATGAAGTACAAGCTCACGATCAGCGCGCTGTAATGAAAGACAGATGCGTTTGGTAATTACGAAGGCAAGCGGTGGAAGGATAAAGATACCAATGCGCGAGAACCACATAATCTGATTAATTGTTAGATCAAATGTTGTGGCGATGATGTCGTTACCACCGTTAATCAGGGCAACCAACATAAATGTCAGAGACATCGCTCCGAGCGCTGTGCGGTTTGGCGCATTGCGTGGACGATCAAGGAGATGGTGTTCGCGTTTATCTCCAGTTATCCAACTTTCGATAAATGGATAGAGCGCCATTCCGGTAAATAGGATGCCAGGAACAATCAATCCTGGAATCAAGATGTTCCAAGAGATTGTGTAACCAAATATGTAACTCTCAAGTGGGGGAGCCATACGAACTAACCCATCGAGCCAGCCCATATACCAATCGGGCTGGGAACCAGCTGAAACCTGTGCGGGCGTGTACGGACCGTATAACCAGATTGGGTTAATCGATGCAACTGCGCCGAGAAATGCAGTTACTCCAAAGACGATAAAGAAGAAACCGCCCGCCTTAGCCATGTAGACAGGAAGTAGTGGATAACCGACAACATTCTTTTCAGTGCGACCTGGACCTGGGTATTGAGTGTGCTTCTGGTACCAGACCAACATTAGGTGAACTGTGATCAGCGCTAAGAATGCTCCAGGTAGAAGCAGAACGTGAACTGTGTAGATACGCGGGATAAATGCTTCTCCAGGGAATGCTCCGCCGAATGCGAAGAACGCTAGATAAGAACCAACGACTGGCAGGGCTTGAATAATTGCTTCAGCAATACGGATACCTGTTCCAGAAAGTAGATCATCTGGAAGTGAGTAGCCCAAGAACCCTTCAACGATTCCGAGAGTTAATAGACCAACTCCGATAATCCAGTTGAACTCGCGTGGCTTACGGAATGCGCCAGTGAAGTAAACGCGCATCAAGTGAACAACAATCGCTGCCATAAAGATTAGGGCTGCCCAGTGGTGAATCTGGCGCATCAAAAGTCCGCCTCGAACCTCAAAGGAAATATCAAGAGTTGATGCGTATGCAGCAGACATCTCAATACCTTGAAGAGGTTCATAAGCACCGTCATAGATAACTTCGCGCTGCGATGGATCAAACCAGAAAGTTAGGTAAGTTCCAGAGAGGAGCAAGATGATAAATGAGTAAAGGGCAATTTCACCGAGAAGGAATGACCAGTGATCAGGGAATACCTTTGTTAAGTTCTTCTTCATCCATTTGGCAGCGCCAGTTCTTTCATCGACGTAATTCGCTACGCTGCCTGCGATTCTTTCACGTGCTGTCATGATGAGCGCTCCCAGAAGCTAGGTCCGACCGGTTCGTTAAATGGATTCTGTGCGACTAAGTATCCCTCGGAATCTACTGTTATCGCGAGTTGAGGCAGTGGGCGAGCAGCTGGTCCGAAGATAACCTTGGCAGCGCGGGTCACATCAAATGTTGACTGATGGCAAGGGCAGAGCAGGTGCTTAGTCTGCTGTTCGTACAAGGCAACTGCACATCCCATATGAGAACAAATCTTTGAGAAGGCGATGATGCCTTCATGGGTCCAAGAAAGTCTTTCAGCATCTAAATTAAACTCTTCAGGGCGAAGACGAATTAACAAGACGGCGTCCTTAGCGATATCTGAGAGTTTGCGATGTTCTCCAGTTGCAATCGCTGGCAATGTCTGTGCAACTGCGCCAACCTCTAGATCTTCTGGACGAATTGGTCGATCACCCGGATCTGTAACCAGACGAGTTCCCTTTTTCCAAGATGTCTTGGTAAGTGAATCTCCTGGAAGTGGGCCCAAGTCACGAAGGAGAATTAGTGGAGAGAGCCCCACTAGCCCTAGCGAAAGACCTAGCGTGCGTTTAATAAGTGAGCGGCGGCCAAGACCTGCCGCTTCGGCACCAGCCTTTGCAGCCTTTACAAATTCCTCACGGTCTTCATCAGGTGAACGAAATTCATGGCGTTGGATAATTACTTCTTCATCAGGCATCAAAGTCTTTGCCCAGTGGATCGCACCCATTCCGATAAAGAATAGAGATGCAGCCATTCCGAGACCAAGAAAGAGTTGGTGTGCGTTAGTGCTACCAAGAACTGGGAAGAAGATAAAGACATCTTGGGGAATGAAGATGTAAGAGGCGATTAAGAGAACTGTTCCGGCTGCAGAAAGTAGAAAGAGAATGGCTACTTGGCGCTCAGCCTTCTTTGCTGCCTTTGGATCGGTGTCAGCGCGACGGTGAACGTGTGCTGGTAGCCCTGGATCTTTTATAGCTTCGATTTCATTCGACATATTTACTTATCTCGCCTTCATCGCTAGCCAGACTGCAACACCAATTAGCAGTCCGAGTCCAAGAGTCCAAACCAATAAACCTTCAGTTACTGGACCAACGCGTCCAAGTGATGCCCCGCCCAACTGTGGTTCAACTTCTGCGGCCTTTATCCATTTAATGATTGAGAGTTTTTCTTCAGGGGTAATTGTTTTATCAGAGAAGACTGGCATTGATTGAGGACCAGTAATCATCGCTTCATAAATATGGCGTGAAGTAACTCCCATAACTGTTGGCGCGTACTTTCCACGAGTTAACGCTCCACCTTGTCCGGCGAAGTTGTGGCACATCGCGCAGTTTGTTCGGAATAGCTCTCCACCTTCTGCAAGTGATCCATCGCGTTCGTAATTCAAATGTTCCTCACCAGGAATTCCAGGTCCTGGAGCAAGAGATGCAACATAGGCAGCCAGCGCTTCAACTTCGCGTTCGTTGTAGACAGGCGCCTTACGCATCGCTTGTTGGCTCATATCAGCCATAGGCATGCGACCCGTAGCGACTTGGAAATCAACCGAAGCGGCACCTACGCCGATAAGTGATGGCGCGATACTGGCGCCTTCAGCATTTAAGCCGTGGCAGGAAGAGCATCCTTTAAGGAATATCTCCTTACCTTCTTCAATCAAAGCACTTCTTTCAGCGGCAGTGATCGGAGTACTTGTAGAAGCCCCGGCTACAGAGAAAGTGGTTCCTATTGAAAGAAGTGCAAGCACCAAGAGAAGCGGGGCTACTGCGCGGTGCCTGCGAAAACGTGAGAGACGCTTCAAGTTATTTTCCATTTCTTCCGATAGTTAAATTACTTAATTAGATAAATCGCTGCGAAGAGTGCAATCCAAACAACATCAACAAAGTGCCAGTAATAAGAAGCAACGATCGCTGTTGTAGCTTGGTTGTGAGTGAAACGTCGCGCCTTTGCGACACGGACCATAACAATCAGAAATGCGATCAACCCGCCGGTCACGTGTAAACCGTGGAAGCCGGTTGCTAGGTAAAAGACAGATGTATAGGCGTTGGTTGAAAGCGCTAAACCTTCTTGAGTTAGATGTGCATACTCATAAACCTGACCGGAGATGAAGAATGCACCCATCAGGAAGGTTAGGGAGAACCATTCGCGCATGCCCCAAGATTTAATATTTAGAAGTGAGCCTGTGCGCTTTGCTTGGAAACGTTCTGCGGCAAATACTCCGAATTGGCACGTGACAGATGAGAGCACCAAAACTGTTGTGTTAAATGCAGCGAAAGGAATATTCAAAACTTCCGTTGACTCAAGCCAGATCTCTGGGCCTTGAACTGCGCGCGTGGTGAAGTACATTGCAAAGAGGGCCGCAAAGAACATCAACTCACTTGAGAGCCATACGATCGTTCCGACCGCCACCATATTGGGGCGATTGATATTGTGATGGGTCGCAGTTGAGGTGCTGGTCATGGGGCAAGTATCCCTGAAAGTAGGCTCACCTACCTAGTTCTAGGCTTGGTTCTGACACTTAAAATGGCCCACTTTTTGGTGAAACGGGTCACGCATTTCCACCCTAAAACTGGCTGGGAATTCTCGCCGCTTTGATTAGACTTACCCCATGAATTCTCCAAGCAAGCCGATCATCGTTATCTATTCCGATGATTCGGCGGTGCGCCAGTCGATTGTTGCCGCTTTGGGAAAGAAAGTTGCCGCCGATCTACCAGAGCACCAGATTGAGGAATTCGCTACAGGGCCGGCGCTTCGCTCATACATTGATCGCAAGAGCGTTTCAGGAAATCTCCGCGCCGATCTATTCATTTTAGATGGGGAAGCAGTACCTGAAGGTGGCATGGGCATTGCCCGCCAATTAAAGGATGAGGTCTTTAACTGCCCGCCAGTTCTACTGATAACTGGCAGACGCGAAGATGCCTGGCTTGCTGCATGGTCGCGCGCTGAAGCTAGCGTTATCCACCCGATCGACCCATTTACCTTGGCAAATACCGTTGCAAACTTGATGCGCAATAGCGCAGTTGCTACTGCTTAACTAAAAAACGAAAGCGATTTTTAAATGAGCTCACTTGATTGGGCCGGCGTTATCGCCAAATTAGAAAACGGTCTTGATCTGTTGCCTCTAGAGGCGCAAGCAGTCATGCGTGAAGTACTGGAAGATCGCGCCGATAAAGAAGTTTTAAAAAGTTTCTTGATTGCGCTTAAAAATAAAGGCGAAACTCCTGAGGAAGTTGGGGCTCTTGTCTCGCAGATGTATCAATTTTGCGCACCAATAACTATAAATGAACGCGCCGTAGATACTGTCGGAACTGGCGGCGACGGAGCCCACACGATCAATATTTCAACTACCGCAGCTATCATCGCGGCGGCAGCCGGATCGCGGGTAGTTAAACATGGCAATCGGGCAGCGTCATCAAAATCCGGTGCTGGAGATCTTTTAGAGGCCCTCGGCGTTGCAATAAATCTGGATGGCGCAAAAGTGGCTCAGACAGTTGCCAAGCTCGGAATCGGTTTCTGCTTTGCACCAATTTTTCATCCAGCGATGCGCTTTGCAGCTCCAGCTCGTAAAGAGTTAGCAACTGCAACGGTCTTTAACATCCTTGGCCCTCTTGCAAATCCAGCCAAGCCAAAAGCCGCAGCAATAGGCGTTGCCAACGATCGAATGCATTTAGTGATGGCCCAAGTGCTTGCCGAACGTGGCGTAGAAGGTTTCGTATTCCGCGGAGATGATGGTTTGGATGAAATTACTTTGGCCACGACAACTTCAGTTCTAACAATCGGCAACGGTGAAATTTCAAGTGATCGCATCGACGCTAAGGACTTTTCATTAGCTAATGCGCCGATTTCGGCTCTGGTTGGGGGAGATGCGCAAGAAAATGCTCGGATCACCAAAGCAATCTTTTCTGGGGAACGCGGAGCGCCTAGAGATGCGGTTTTACTCAACGCCGCCGCTGCGATCGCCGCCTTTGATGGTGAGTTCGAGCTTTCGATTCACGAACGTTTAAGTAAGTCGCTGAAGAAGGCAGCCGAGAGTATTGATGCTGGAAAGGCAAGTTCTTTACTTAGTGAATGGATTTTGCTGAGCAATAAATTAGCCGCTAATTAATCTAGGGCTTTACGTTCACGTTTACGCTTAAAGGTAGTGAGTTCTCCCAAGGTTGATACTCCAAAGGTTCCGAGGCGTTCAAAGATTCCGTGCATGACATCAACTGTAGCTCGGGCATCATCTAAGGCGCGGTGGTTAGGTTCGATCGATGCCCCGAAAAATTCGGCCAAGGTTGATAGTTTGCAATCTTGCACCTCGTCGCGACCAAGAGCGGATCTGGCGATTCGCACCGTGTCAACAACAATAAATTCAGGCCAAATGTTTTCACTTTCAATCGCTGCTGCTTTTAGAAAACCAATATCGAACGGAGCATTATGGGCGACAAGAACCGTTTCGTGATGAGAACCTAGAAACTCAAAGAACGTTGGAAGAATTTCGGCAATTGTTGGCGCATCAAAGAGCATCGAATCGGTTATGCCAGTTAGCGCTGTTATGAAATCAGGAAGTGAATGACCAGGGTTAACAAAACTTTGAAACTCACCGATTATTTCGCCACCCCGAACTTTCAGGGCACCGATCTCGGTAATTGCAGCGCCTGTTGATGGGGCCGCCCCTGAGGTTTCGAGGTCGAGAACTACAAATGTGGTTTCTGCAAGAGAGAGTGCATGTACCGACATGAATGTAAGGCTAATCCATAGCCCTGACAGCGAGATATCGCTACGCTTTAGAAATGGGAGTAATTGGAGCGCCCGCTGGTCTGCTTGAAGATTGGGCAGCAGATGGAAGCGGAAAAAATAAAAGTGTCGGTGTTCTATTGGTTCATGGATACACCGGATCGCCGGCGTCGATGCGACCTTGGGCAGAGTATTTAAATCAAAGAGGATTTACTGTCAGAGTTCCTCTACTGCCTGGCCACGGCACTAAACCCGAAGATTTAAATGAAGTGAAATGGGAGCAGTGGCCCGCCAAAGTTGAAGCCGAGCTAGCAGAACTTTTCAAGACTTGCTCAAAGGTATTCATCTGTGGATTGTCTATGGGTGGCGGAACAACGCTAAATGTTGCTACACGTTATTCGAATCGGATCAGCGGAATCATCTTGGTCAATCCAATGATTCACGTCGCGATGGTTGGTCCGAAATTGGCCTTCGTTCTTTCGAGATTTCAAAAGATGCGCAAATCAGTGGGCGATGACATAAAGCGTCCAGGTATTTCGGAGTGGGGATATGACGCCCTTCCCACAAGAGGGATCCATCAACTGTTGATCATGTTGAAATACACAAGAGAGCGCCTGCACGACGTTACCGTCCCAATGCAGTTATTCCATAGCGTTGACGACCACACCCTTCCAGTATCTAATACCGAAATAATCATGAAGGGCGTAGGTTCCAGAATTAAACAGAGGATTGAACTAACCAATAGCTACCACGTTGCCACCCTCGATTACGATGCTGAAATAATCTTTGAAAACTCTAAAATCTTCATCGAAACTCACGCCGCGAATTGATACTAGATGGTGAGTAAAGATAGTTACGAGAGATCTTTAAGCAAAATCTCCGAGATTGATGCTTCTGGTTATCAACTAAATTCCGTCTTGGCGGTCACCGAAGATTTAACCTTTAATGAGGTCGATGGCCCATTGGCTGGCGTTCCTATTCTTATCAAGGACAACATAGAAGCGCTCGGGCTACCTGCAACTGCAGGCTCCCTTGCTCTTGCGGATACTCCAGTAGTTCGTGATTCGACGATTGCAAAGCGTTTACGCGCTGCAGGTGCAACGATTATCGGTTCAACAAATCTTTCGGAGTGGGCAAATATTCGCTCTGGAAAATCAACTAGCGGTTGGTCAGCAGTCGGCGGACTCACAGCTAATCCTTGGAAACATGCGCACAGCGCAGGCGGTTCATCTTCAGGTTCAGGCGCAGCCGTTGGTGCCGGAATTGTTTCTATGGCTGTTGGTAGTGAAACTGATGGATCAATTGTTTGTCCGGCATCACTAAATGGTTGCGTTGGAATCAAGCCAACCGTTGGTTCAATACCACGCGATGCAATGATTCCTATTAGCGCTAGCCAAGACACACCAGGGCCAATGGCGCAGAGCGTTGCACAGGCGGCGCTGTTATTAGAAGTACTAACCGGAAAAAGCGGATATCAGTCGGGAGTAGATGGTAGTTCTGAGATTCGTATCGGAGTTGTAAAGGAATGGGTAACTCAGAACCCTGGCACTAATCAACTCTTTCAAGAACTTGTTGGCAAACTGAGTAAACAAGTCAAGATTGTCGAAATTTCACTACCAGCGCCAAGTGATCAAGAAGGCGAGTCAGAGTTCAAGGTTTTGATGCACGAACTAAACGAAGATTTAGCTACCTACCTAGCAACTCGTAAAGGCGCGCGCGTAAAGTCTTTGCAAGATGTTGTTGATTTCAATCTCGCAAATAAGGATTCCGAATTGCAGCACTTCGGACAAGAATATTTTGATATGGCTCTCAAGTTAGGTGGCCGAAATAGCGATTATCAGAAGTTGCGAAGCGAAAATTTGGATTGGGCGGTCAAGAAAGTCTTAACCCCCGCATTTGAAAAGTTCGATATTTTGATCGGTGAAACTTATGCACCTGCATGGAAGAGCAATCTAGGTGGGGGAGATGATTACGGATCTGCTTCCTGGATCTCAATGGCGCCAGCAATTGCCGGTACTCCAATCGGCGCACTTCCGATGGGCCTAGTTGATGGGCTGCCTGTCGCAGTTGGCGTTGTCGCTCGAGCCAATCAAGAGGACAGACTGGTGCAAGCGATGGCGCTGATTGAAAGAGTTCTCGACCTTGGAATCTTGATTCCTACATTTACTAAATAATTTAAAAGGCGCCGGTATATCCATTAATTGCAGGCTGTCCACCTAGGTGCGCATAAAGAACTCGCGAACCTTCCTTAAAGAAACCTTCGCGGATCAGATCAATCATTGCCGCCATCGATTTACCTTCATAAACGGGATCGGTAATCATGCCTTCCAGTCTTCCGGCCAAACGAATCGCTTCGATTGTGCGTGGGCCGGCAACTCCGTAAATTCCATCATGCCAACGATCAAGTAAAACGATCTCTGAATCTTTGAGTTCGCGCCCTAGATCAATCGCCGCTGCTGTTCGAGATGCAATTCGTTTGATCTGATCCCAAGTTTTCTCAACGGTTGCTGATGCATCAATTCCAATAACGCCTTCAGCACGATTTGAGTGAGCAAAACCCGCGATCATTCCGCCCTGCGTTGATCCAGTAACAGAGCAAACGATTACGTTATCGAATTTGAAACCGAGATCCTTCTCTTGATCTTCAACCTCAAAAGCCCAACCTGCAAAACCATGTCCGCCAAGCGGATGATCTGAAGCACCTGCTGGAATTGGATAAGGCTTGCCGCCTCGCGCGATTACATCTGCGATCGCTTCTTCCCAAGATTTTCTGAAGCCGATATCAAAACCTGCTGGATCCAGGCGAACTTCTGCACCCATGATGCGGCTGAGTAAAATATTTCCAGTCTTCTCGTAATTAACTTCTTCCCAATCAACCCAATGTTCTTGAACTAGAACACATTTCAATCCCAGATGAGCGGCAACAGCTGCAACTTGGCGAGTGTGGTTTGACTGAACCCCGCCAATTGAAACGAGAGTGTCGCAACCTGTTGCTATCGCTTCTGCTGCCAAGTACTCAAGCTTGCGCGTCTTATTTCCACCATAAGCCAGCCCTGAATTTACATCTTCGCGCTTTGCCCAGATTTCCACTTTGCCACCGAGGTGTTCGGTTAAACGACCAAGGCGTTGTAGGGGAGAGGCTCCGAAGGTGAGTTTTTCCTTCGCAAAGGATTCAAGTTTGGCTCTAGTCATGCGCAGATCCTCTCACGCGAAGTCGCATAAAAAGAAGTTATTTCTTAATGCTCGCCTTGATCATTTTCTGCAGCACCTTCTCATCCACTGGCCAATCGTTAGGCAGCGCGATGGTTTTCTTATTCACTCGATATTCAGCAAAGTAGGGGGTGAACTCTTTAAGGACTTGCTGATTCCATGGCGCAATCAGAATGTGATTAGTAGCGGCAGATGCTCCGAAAATGTACTCATCACCATTTTTTAGCATCGGCTGGTTCCACGCGATCACAAGCTCTAGTTTGGGAAACTTGCTCTGAATGGCCTTAAATATCTTCTTCATCGTTTTGGCCTGCTCAGGCTTAATGCTCCTGAAATAATCGGTAGGAGTTTCATACCTTCTAGATGAGGTGGAGCCTCTTGAGAACATTACGAGTGCATTTGCATGTGCTTGCGAGAATCCGAAGTTTTCGCGCAAGTGCGCTATCTGTTCTGGGTATTTCTTGCCATCTAGCTTCTTCATAACCGCAAACCAATACTTCATTGGCTCGCCGTGCTTCTTCTCTATCGCAGGAAAATGCGCTTCTCGCGCTGGATCTTTTAGTGCCACTTTTACTTCTTTCGCTTATCCCGCACATTCAGATACACGGCATAGCCCATGTAGAGAAACACTGATGGGGGGTATAAAAAGATAGGAATTATCAGAAGAATTACCGCGACGATCTTCATATTCGAAGATAGGCGATCCCATTCGCCCAAAAATCCAGTGCGTGGCTCTTTCTCCATTTAGGCAATCCCTTCAATCTTGATCGCAGGCGTATCTGGAATTGGGCAAGGCGCGCCATCACAACAATTTGTTTTCATATGACAGTTCGGACAGAACCAGCGAGTTGAAACTGGATCGTAAGGTTGCCCGCAAAAGTCGCAAGGCATCTGGTTATTGGCGCTCACAAGTTAAATAGTAATACCTTACGTGGACGATACTGGGATCGAACCAGTGACCCCCACAATGTCAATGTGGTGC
>CAZLTK010000003.1:35784-41273 GCA_964562535.1 uncultured Candidatus Planktophila sp. | reverse complement strand
TAGAGCAACGGACTTTTAATCCGTGGGTCGTCGGTTCGAGCCCGACAGGGCCCACGTGTCATTCTCTCAGCCACAGAAAGATAGTTCGTGGCTACCGATCTATCTCGCCTTAGGTGTTGTTTGGGGTTGTTCATTCATATTTATCAAACTTGGCCTTGAATTTCTAACTCCATTTGGAGTTGCCTTTGGTCGCTGCGCACTTGGTGCGCTGACTTTGTTGGCATGGGCTAAGTACAAAGCAATTGCACTTCCCGAATCAAAAAAGGTTTTGTTTCACCTTTGGGTTGTTTCACTACTTTTAAATGTGATTCCAGGGGTCTTCTTCGCGCTAGCCGAAACAGAAGTAACTTCTGTCCTAGCGGGAATTATTAATGCCGTAACACCGCTAATGACTTTGCTAGCAATTATGGTGGTTACGCGAAATGAGAAACCGAAACTTCATCAGGTAGTAGGTATCTTGATTGGGTTTACCGGTGTTCTCACTGTTTTAGGTGCTTGGAAAGGCCTTGGTGATAATCCGCTCTGGGCAATTCTGATTTTGCTAGCGGCTGTTACTTGTTATGGATTCTCTTTCCCATATTCACGACGTTTTGTTTTGCCTCATAAATTAGCTCCCGAATCGATTGCAGCTGGGCAAGTAACTCTTGGTGCGCTCACATTGCTTCCCTTCTTTATCTACAACGGCATTGATACATACGAGTACAAAGCAGCTCCCGTTTTTGCGATGATCGCGCTTGGCGTATTCGGCAGCGGCTTTGCATATATCTGGAACTTCAAGGTTATGGCGCTTGCAGGAAGTGCAATAGCGAGCAGTGTCACATATTTAACGCCAGTGGTTGCGGTAATTGTTGGTGTGATCTTCTTGCAAGAGAAGATTCATTGGTATGAACCAGTTGGAGCACTCATTGTTTTATTGGGCGCCGCAATCGGTCAAAATCGCATCAAATTTCCCTTAGTTAAATGAAAACCCAACCGGTAGTTCTAAGCGATGCGATTTCAGTAGCTTTTCATCGTTAAGAATCTGACCTGTCTTGCCATCGGCGACGATGATTCCCCCAGAGAGAATCACAGAACGCTCGCAGAGCTCGAAGGCATATGGCAGATCGTGGGTAACCATGACGATCGTGATATCTAGCGAACGCAAAATATCTGCAAGTTCGCGCCTGCTGGCAGGATCTAAGTTAGAAGATGGTTCATCAAGGACCAAGATCTCAGGCTTCATCGCAAGCACTGTTGCAACAGCAACACGGCGACGTTGTCCGAAAGATAAATGGTGCGGCGGGCGATCAATGAAATCAATCATCCCCACTTGAGTCAAAGCATCTGCAACAACTTTATCTAGTGCTTCACCGCGGAGCCCCATGTTGTATGGGCCAAAGGCGACATCTTCTCCAACAGTAGGCATAAACAGTTGATCATCAGGATCTTGAAAAACAATTCCAACTTTGGAGCGAATCGCTTTTAGTGATTCCTTGTTCTTGCTATCTACAAGCTCACCGGAAATACGGACTTCACCTTGCATCGTTGGGTGAATTCCATTCATGTGCATAACAAGTGTTGTCTTGCCGGCGCCGTTAGGGCCTAGCAGTGCAACGCGCTCACCTTTTTGAATGGTTAGGTTTACACCGTAGAGGGCTTGGTTGCCATCGGGATAAGCAAATGCCAGTTCGGTAATCTGCAGGCTTGGGACGTTAGACATTTCTACCAACCAATCAGTAAAGCAGTAAGTGATGCGATGAGAGCGAAACCCGGAATTGATAGCGCGGTAAACCATTCACGTGCAGTTACGGAATGAGAATCTAGCGATGGCAGTGCGCCATCGAAGCCGCGAGAGAGCATCGCTAAGTGAACTCGTTCACCGCGCTCGTAAGAGCGAATAAAGAGTGCGGCGGCTGCAGTTGCTAAAACTTTCCAATGTTTAATTCCTGTTGCAATGAAGCCACGTGATTCGCGGGCAACTTTCATTCGCTCCATCTCATCGCTAATGACGTTGATATAGCGCAACATAAATGAGGCGATCTGTACCATGATCATTGGAAGCTTGAGTTTTTCTAAGCCACGCAGAATTTCACGAGCAGTTGTTGTCGTCGAAAGAATCACCGCGGCTAGAACGCCAAGTGTTCCCTTAACCACAATAGAAGTTCCAGCCAATAAACCATCGCGATAAACCATTACACCAAAGATGGAGAACTTTTCACCTTCACCGAAAAATGGCATCAGGATTGCAAAGAAGACAAAAGGAATCTCAATTAACGCACGCTTGAAAAGCAGAAGAATCGGAATTTTGCTCATGACTGCTGTGTAGATAATCAAAGTAAAGAAGGCGATAAATGCGGGCCAGCGAGTAATTGGAGTTGCTACAGAGACCGAGATGAAGGCCAAAACCGTCAAGATCTTCACATGTGAAGGCAGCGAGTGGGTTACAGAGTGGCGATGTAGATAAAGCCGCTCGCCTACATCGTGGCCGTGGTGGTGGCCGTGAGTATGTACGAGATCGAGTTCAGGCGTTTGAAGTTTTATTTTTTTCCACCAGATTTACGGCGGATGAGCATAAATAGTCCAGTTGAGATTGCGCCAGTTGCAATTACTCCAATTACACCGGCTGCACCTGTTGAAAGACGTGCGTTTTCGACTCCCTTGACGCCGTAGTCAGCAAGGATCCCATCGCTGTTGCTGTGATCTTTCGCTGTTTCGATAAAGCCGATATCTCCAGCAACTTTTTCTAGACCATCAGGGTTTGATGAGGCGTAGAAAGAAACAACACCGGCCAGAAATAGCGATGCTATAAATCCATAAATCAGAAATGTTTTCTGCTTCATTAGCTTGCTCGAATCTCTAGTTTGGAACTCTCGTTCTTATATCCGTAAACTAAATCTGATCGGCTGGCTAGTACTGCACCAACGGCGAAGAAGGTAATTAGCGCTTCACCGATTCCGATAAGCAAGTGAGTGCCGATCATCGCGGTAAAGACTGCAGAGACTGAGAATGTGGCATTGGCACCGATTGCATATTGCAGAACAAATCCTGCGGCAGCAGCTGGTACAGATAACAACGCTGCAATGGCCGCCGCGATGCTGATTGAAAGTTTCTTATTCGGTGCAATCTTCTTAACCAAGAGAAAGATTCCGTAACCAAACCAGACTGCAACGAGTGACATGTTGAAGATACTTAAGCCAAGTGCGCTTAGGCCCCCATCTGCAAAGAGCAGGGCTTGTAAGATCAAAACAATTGTTATCGCCAAAGTTGCTGCATAAGGACCAATCAATACTGCAGCAAGTCCTGCGCCAAGTAAGTGTCCGCTAGTTCCGGCGGCGACCGGAAAATTAAGCATCTGTACTGCAAAGATAAAGGTTGCAGTAAGTCCGGCTAAAGGCGCGGTCTTCTCATCAAGCGATGACTTTGCGCCACGGATAGAGATGGCAACGCCTGCTGCGGCTACCGCGGCGAATGCTGCTGAGGTGGGCAGGTCGATAAAGCCATCAGGGATATGCATGGCTCAATTATAAAACAGATGCAAATCATTCGCATCTGCAAAAGATTTGATAGAACGACAGGAAATACCCGCCTAAGGCGCCTATCCTTTCGCACATCATGCGTAAATTGATCGCTAGCGCCCTTGTAGTCGTTGCTGCAGCAACGGCTCTGGCAACCCCTGCTCGTGCACAGAGCTGCTCGAAGCTGGGGCAGGGATGGGTCGAATCGGAGAATGCTCGAAAGGGCGATCCCACCTGGAGCAAAGGTGTGCCATTTCGCCTCAGCGCAGATTTCTCAAGGCGCAAAGCAGTTGATCGCGCAGAAGGTTATTTCGATACCACTTCACTTCGTTGCGGAGAAAGTGCGAAGTTAACTCTGGTTGGAAGCGAAAAAGCCAAGGTAACTATCTATCGCATGGGTTACTACGACGGCATTGGCGCTCGCCGTTTTGCATCGTTATCTGCAAGAGATGGTTGGAATTTTGTCGCCTCTGAAAAGTATCTGCCCGGCCAGTATCTATTTAAGTTACAGGCTCCAAATCGCGCCGCAACTTTTATTCCACTAGTCATAAATAATCCTGACATTGAAAGTGATTTAACTTTTATCTCATCAGTTATAACTTGGCAGAGTTACAACCAATGGGGTGGCTACAGTCTTTATAAAGGTGCAGATGGAAAACGTGAAACTCGCGCCAGCGAAGTTTCTTTTGCGCGCCCTTACGACGGTGACGGATCTGGCCAGTTCCGCTACATGGAATACCCCGTAATAAAAGCGGCAGAAAAGCTAGGTCTTTCAATTAACTATGCCACCGACTTTGATTTGGATAGTAATCCAGATTTAACGAGTAAGACCAAAGCTCTGGTCTTTGGTGGACACAGCGAATACTGGACAACGCAAATGCGCGATGCAGTTGAGGCAGCAGTTGATCGTGGAGTTAACTTGATTGTCCTTGGCGGAAATACTGCCTATAACCGGATTGATATAAATGGCGAAACGATTTCTGGCGTCACACCTTGGCGTGATTTAGGCCGACCAGAAGTCACGCTCTTAGGTTCACAATATCTTTCACTCGGTTTTAAACGAGATATGGTCGTTGAAACCAGCCTTTGGCCTTTTGATGTTTTAAAACTTGGGGCAGTTATAAAAGGCGTCGTTGGTTATGAAGCCGATACTCCGATTACATTTAACGGTCCGCCAGTTGAGACGATCGCGCGATCTTCAATTTTGCCTTTTGAAAAATCCATCCCATCAATGGCTACTTATTACACCCGCCCATCCGGTGCGGGCGCCCTAAATATGGCTACAAATGGCTGGGTTTGTGCGATGGAGGATCGCTGCCCATGGGGACATCGCTTCGATAAGGCTACCCAAAGGCAAATCCGTATAGTTACTGAGAATATTTTGAAGGGCGCAGCGCTTGGCCCGTTGGGAAATTGGCGTATGGCGTTTACACAATATAACGCGCCTTCCTAATTATTTAAGGGTAATCTCGCCGCCATGAGCGATGATGACGGCCAGGACGAGCTCGTAACTGAAGAGATGCTCTGGGATCGAATTCCCGAGGTCCATGGCGCAGATCGCGCAAATACATATTACGAATTAAGTGCGCGAATTTTTGCACGCGGACAGTATGACGAAGCTTTAGCACTTGCCGAAACTGCGCGCGATATTTTCTCTGAACTCGGCGCTGCTGAATCTAGCGAAGGACTTGCACAGGCATACTCTGCAATTGGTTATAACTTAAATCAGTTAAAGCGTATGGATGAAGCGGCCACTGCCATGAGCAAGGCCGTGGAAATTTTGCGCGAGAGCAAATCCCCACTTTCACTAGAACTTGCCTGCACATTAGGCGAGTGGTGGTATGCCTCAAAGAACTTTTCAAAAGTTGTAGAAATCATGGATGAATGTGCACAAGAGCATCTAGTTGATGGAAATCAAATTGGTGCGGCAAATGATCTCCACTTACTTGGTTGCGCATATCGCGAGCTAAAGCAGTACGACCAAGCGATTACTAC
>CAZLTK010000003.1:0-35684 GCA_964562535.1 uncultured Candidatus Planktophila sp. | reverse complement strand
AAAATTTTGGTCGATAGTGCGGGAACATCAAATTGGCATGTAGGTGAAGGTCCAAATCCACCTTCCAAGAAAACTTGGGAAGCAGCAGGTTACAAGTTCGATCACATCGCATCGGAAATGACTGCTGCGCGAATGGAGAAATCTGATTTGATCTTGGTGATGGATCGCAGCAACCACCGAAATGTTTTGTCGCTTACTGAAGATCAAGAACTGCACGGCAAAGTATATTTCTTGCGCGACTTTGATTACACAATTGCGGGCGATCGCGAGGTGCCAGATCCTTATTCGCTACCTGATTCGGCTTTCGAAGAAGTTCTCGGAATGGTGGAACGTGCGATAGATGGGTTGCTACAAGAGTTAACGCGGTAGGTGCTGCAGCGCCCAGTGGTACATCGCTATTGCGCCTGCAGCAGATGCGTTCATGGAACGAGTAGATCCATATTGGCGTATCTCATAGAGCACTTCGCAGACTTCAATACCTTCATCTGACATTCCAGCGCCTTCTTGTCCGAATAAAAGCACACAAGATTCAGGTAGTTGCGCTCCTTCAAGTTGTTTAGAACTCGGTACGTTATCGATTCCGATAATCGGCAGATTATTTTCTTTACACCAAGTGGCAAAGTCTGCGACTGTGGGGTGATGAATAACAGTTAGGTATCTATCTGTAACCATTGCGCCACGCTTATTCCAGTCACGCTTTCCAACGATATGAACAGCCGAAACATTAAAGGCATTTGCGGTTCGAACAACTGAACCGATATTTAGGTCATGTTGCCAATTTTCAATAGCAATATGCAGTTTATGGCGTTTGGTATTGAGATCAGCAACAATTGCTTCAACTGACCAATATCGATAGTGATCTAAAACATTGCGACGATCACCATTCTCAAGCAATTCTGAGTCATATTGAGCACCTGTAGGCCAAGGTTTTTCATGCGGACCAACACCTACAACAGGAAAAAATTCTCCTGGACCGATCGTGGCAGGTGTATTTATTTCCATGTGCGCACTCTAAACTTAATAAGCAAGAAAGGCTAGAAAGGGCTATTAACTATGGAGACTGTATTTCTGATCGCATATATCGCGCATATGTTGGCGATCGCCGGAATTCTTATTCTGCTTCTTCTGCAATGGAACAAAAGCCCTCGCAAACTTTCTACAGGTGTAATGCATTCCGCAGCGACAGCGCTATTGGCCGGTCTTGTGATGGTTGGATCTTATTCATCGGCAAAACCAGATGAGACCTTAGATCACACCAAAGTTGGCATAAAGCTCTTGGTAGTCCTAGCCATTCTGGTACTTAGCTACATAAACGCTAAGAAGAGCGAATTAAAGAAGAGCATCTGGCTAACGTTAATTGGCCTAACGGTTCTCAATATTCTTATCGCCACAGTTGGGTAACTCAGCGCTTGATGAATAGTTTTGTTAGGCGCGCTGCGCTGCTCACCGCAGCGGTATTGGCTATAACGCCGAGCGCTTCTGCATTTGATCCCATCTCAGCAGCCAGCGTTTTCTCGCGGCTAGCGGTAGAGCCAGAGTTAAGTAATCCATCGGTGTCGTTAATTGATGTAAGCACCGGCGAGATCGTCTTTGAATCAAATGCTTTCTCACAACGTAAGCCCGCTTCGACAATGAAGATTCTTGCCGCTGCTGCCACCTTAAAACACTTAAAACCTGACCAAGTCTTTACAACTCGAGTTTCACTCGGCACGGTCCCTGATTCAATTGTTATCGATGGCGAGTTTGATCCTTGGATTTCTATGGATCATCAGGTTGCAACAAAGATGAAGCGCACCTCTTTTCCACGGATTGCCTTTAATAGCCTTAGTAAAGTTAAAGAGAGCTCAGGCGGTTCGATAAAGAAGTTAAAGGTTTATTACAACGGTATCTATGCCAACGAAGTTGCAAGTTTTAAAGCCTTCTACAAGAAACGTGGGGTTACCGCTGCATTTATCAAGGTAAGCGATGAAAAAGCGACTTCATTAGTTAGTGAAGAGATTCTAACTTCAGAATCACCACAAGTAATAAAGATGCTTGATTGGTTCTTGCTCTGGAGTGATAACCAACTTTCAGAACGCATGGCTAAGATCGCCGCAAAGTATGCTGGCAATGAATTTAACGATGAAGGCGTAGCAGTTACCTTCGCAGAGATTTTGATTTCATTTGGGATAAATCCGGCGCAGATAGTCGTTATCGATGCCAGTGGTTTATCAAGGCAGAATAAAATTACTGCACACGTACTCGCACAACTGCTCTACAAGATTCATTCCGATCCAGTTCTTTCAAGGTTGATTGAGAGCCTTCCGGTCGGTGGAGAAAGCGGAACGCTACGAAATCGCTATATCGAGACGGCTCCGGATGCGGTTGGTTTGGTTAAGGCAAAGACTGGCACTCTAACCGGCACGGTAAGCCTTGCTGGCTATGTGCAATCAGGAGATCGAGAATACGCCTTTGTAATCATCGCCGACAAGATTCGCAGAACTAATTCAGCAAGTGATCGCGCACGCAAGACTTTAGATCGTTATCTTGCAAAGATTGCCGCACCGCTGGCTATCCCTGTACCTGAAAGCGCAACTGTTGTTACTGAGGTGCAAATACTTTAATTGAACCGCCGTAACAAGCCACCCAGGTCTTTGATTCGGTTTGATCGTAAGTAACTCCGATAGGTTCGCTACAGACTTTTACGTTCTGCAAGACTTTCATCGTTTCTGTGCTGACTACAGATAATGTCCCACTTCTAAAATTGACAACATAAAGCGCTGAACCATCTTTTGAGATCGCCAAACTACGTGCGGATTTTCCGGTAGCCACGCTCTTTATCGCCTTATTTGTAGCTAAGTCCCAAGCAATAACTTTTCCGGAGATATTTAAAGTTGCATAAAGTTTTGTGTTATCGGGAGAGAGCATAATCGCACGAGGGTTTGATCCGATTGGTATGTAGTTAACTGAGAAATCTTCCAGGTTAATCTGGTGGATTCGGTTTCCACCCATCTCGGCAACATAAGCGAATTTGCTATCGCTGGTGATTGCAATGCCCCGCGGATAGCGCCCAATCTTTATAGTTTTTACTACCTGTTGAGTCTCTACAGAGATTATTGTGACTGTGTAGGAACACCAATTCGATACCAGAATATATTTATTATCCGGTGAGACTTTGACGACTTTTGGAACTGATCCGACAGGATAGACAGCATCAATTTTCTTAGTTGAAAGATCTACGCGCGATAAAAAGCTTTTGTCATAGTCAGAAGCCGGGGAACATGTGTCATGCCCTTCTCTGTTAAAGCCTTTGCCATACATCGCGTAATTTGTGAAGTAGAGATAATTCCCGTCGGGAGAGAATGCACCTTCTACAGGCGAGCCTTTATAAGTTCCAGAATATTTCGAGTAACCAAAATCTGAGAGTTTTACCGAGTCGGAAATCGTTGCTTCAAGCTCCATTGTTTGCGCGTTATAAAGGGTCACGCTATGGCGATACATCATGTTATGGGCGCTGACCAAGCCGCTATTGGATGCCTCGACCGATTTAGGTGCAATCGCACCGTTAATGGTTTTTACTAAAACGATCTTTTTCGAAGCCGAAAGATCTGGGCTATTAGCCTGGCTAATCGGGCTAGCGATTGAAGTTAGAAGCAGACAGGTAACTGTCAGTGAAATCTTCTTAACTAGTTTTCGAGGCACTCGCTAACTTTACTGGCATTAATGATCGTCACGGTCATCATCATCATCCTCGTCATCATCCTTGTCATCTCCACCGTTCATATTTGGTGGGGTAGCGATCACCGGAATGGTGTTTTTGCCAATTGAAGGAGCTTTTATCGACGGTGATTGGACAGAACTAGTTAAATTTGGAGAAGTTGATTGTGGCGTTACGGCGCTTAGCGCCGGAGTCGCCATTGTGGCTGATTGCGATGCCTGCACCAATAGAGGTTGCTGAGTATTCCCAGTTCCACCTTGATTTGTTTGGGCTACAACAGCGCCACCGAAAGTCAGAACCAATGCGGTTGCAGCAATAAGTACTGGACGGCTCTGCTTTGCCTTTGGTGCTGGTTGATTTAAACCGCCATCGTTGTCTGCGATCTCGATCCAATCGGGCTTCTTTGGAGGTGTCATTGGTCATATCCCTATCTTCGATCGCTAGTTTTAGCGTTAATACGGACAATAGGCGCCCTTTCTTAGAGGACCATGAGAACGCGGCACATTAATGCTGAGTAATCTTTGCCTGTGTCCACGAATTCACGCGTAAAACCTTCTTTAAAGGTTCGCGGATTTGTAGACCTCATGAAGTTGCGCGTAGTCGAGCTTTTATTGGTATCAACTCTTCCTGCGATGGTTTTAGCAAAAGAAGGATTGCCTTCACTGACGTTGACTTTGGCAACTCTAATTGGTGGAACCCTTGCTGCGGGAAGTGCAAATGCATTTAACATGGTGATCGAATCCGAATCAGATAAGTTAATGATGCGCACGGCAAAGCGTCCACTTGCAACCGGTGTACTTACAAAAACCGAAGCGCTGATTTTTGCAACTTTAATTGGTTTGATATCACTACTAATTTTTGCGGTCTATACAAACTGGCTAACAACCGCACTTACCGCAATCGCGATTGTTTTCTACGTTTGGGTTTACACAATTTTGCTAAAGAAGCGCACTCCGCAAAATATTGTTTGGGGCGGCGCAGCAGGATGTATGCCAGCGCTAATTGGTTGGGCTGCTGTTACAAATTCGCTCTCGGTCACTGCGTGGTCTTTCTTCTTAGTTATCTTCTTCTGGACACCGCCACATTTTTGGGCTTTAGCAATCAAATATAAGGATGACTACGCTGCCGCCCATATTCCGATGCTGCCAGTTGTAGCCAGTAAGACACATCTACTTCGTCAGATGTGGATCTATACAATTGCCATGATTGCTTCGTCAATAGCGTTAATAATTAACGCAGAGCTACAGAACTGGGCGATGGTGGTTACAGTTGCACTCGGATTAGTTTTCGCCGCTCAACTCCGCGGTTTAAATGAAAAATCAGTAAATTACGAGAAAACTGCAGGAAAGATTTTTCAGTGGTCTATCACTTACTTGAGCCTGCTATCTGTTTTGCTTGTTGCGGCTCAACTTTTAAAGGCTTGAGTTAAATCCTTTATCAAATCATCTACATGCTCTAGCCCAACTGACAGGCGTAGTACTGAAGGAGTTATACCCATCTCCGCTTGAACATCTGGCGCTAAACGGCGATGAGTTGTCGATGCTGGGTGGGTAATAAGTGATTTGCTATCGCCTAAATTGTTAGAGATGTCAATAATTCGCAACGCATCCATAAAGGCAAAAGCATCTTTCTGGCTACCGGCAAATTCGATCCCGATTGTGCTTCCGCCGCCAGTCATTTGCTTCTCAACAGTTACATAATCTGGATGTGACTTTAGTCCTGGGTATTTAACAGATTTAATCTCTTTACAAGTCTCTAGAAATTCAGCGATCGCTAGGGCATTTTCACACATACGTTGAACGCGCATCTCCATAGTTTCCAAAGATTTCAAAAGCACCCATGCGTTAAAGGGACTCAGTGATGGACCAGTGTGGCGATTAAATGGAATTAAATGTTCGTGAATATAGGAGAAGGAACCAAGTACTGCGCCAGCAAGTACGCGACCTTGACCATCAATATGTTTTGTTGCCGAGTACATAACTACATCTGCACCGAGTTGAAGGGGTTTCTGCAAAACTGGAGAAGCCATAACGTTATCAACGATAACAGTGGCGCCAACTTTATGAGCCAGATCGCTAACCATGCGGATATCAACTATCTCCATTAAAGGATTACTTGGAGATTCGATAAAGACCACTTTTGTCGGTTTGCTTAACGCAGCAGCCCAAACTGCTGAGTCATTTCCCTTTACGAGTTCTACGGTAACGCCCCACTTAGGCAATATCTCAGTTAATACCACGTGGCAAGAACTAAACATCGCAGCTGATGCGACTACGTGATCTCCAGCTTTAACAAGACAGGCTACTGATGCAAACATGGCGGACATTCCAGAACCTGTTGCAACGCAATATTCAGCACCTTCGATTGCAGCCAAACGCTTTTCAAACATTTGCACTGTCGGATTATGGAAACGGCTGTACAAGTAATGATCAGTCTCATCAGCGAATGCATCGAATGCTTCTTGAGCAGAGGAATATGTAAAGCCACTATTTAAATAGAGCGCCTCAGATGTTTCGCCAAAACCGGAACGAGCAAGACCAGCACGTACTGCCGCTGTTTGAGGGTTGATTTCCCAATCTGGTGCAGGCCGTTGATTGGTTGGTTGATAACCCCAGATCTCATTACTCACACCGAGAATTCTAAGGTGCAATTGCTATATTGCGTACATGCCTCAATTAGCGATATCTGTTAGCGATTTAAGTAAGAAATATGACTCTGGCTTTGCCGTTTCACATACCAATTTTGAGGTACCAGCCGGAACTATCTGCGGATTTGTTGGCCCAAATGGCGCTGGCAAGACAACAACGATCCGCATGTTGCTCGGACTGATCACTCCTACCGGTGGCACGGGGCGCATCTTGGGTGAGCCGATTACATCTCCAGAGAAATATCTCTCTCAAGTAGGAGCGATGATCGAAGGCCCTGCTTTCTATCCCGCTCTATCTGGCGCTGAGAATCTAAAAGTTCTAGCAACCCTTGGAGGCTTTCCACTTGAACGCGTGGATCAATTACTCGCACAAGTAGGGCTCGCTGATCGCGGAAAATCAAAGTACAAAACTTACTCACTTGGAATGAAACAGCGCTTAGGTATCGCAGCCGCACTTCTGCCAAACCCAAAGCTTTTAATTTTAGATGAACCAACTAATGGATTAGATCCTGAAGGAATTCAAGAGATTCGCCAACTGCTTCGCTCGCTAGCAGATGGCGGTACAACAGTATTTGTCTCATCACATTTACTTTCAGAGTTGGAAATCATTAGTGAGTACTTGGTTATGTTACGAAAGGGAGAAGTAGTTTTTGCAGGCGCAATGCAAGACCTTTTCGATGCGCAGCAACCATTTATGCTGGTTAAGACTGAAAAGATAAGCGATTTAGAAAAAATAATTTCTCTTGCCGAAGGCGCCGGCCATAAAGCCCATATTCGCGATGGAGTTGCACATATTGAAGGACCTGCAGAATGGGCGGGAGTTCTAAATAAGTTGGCGTTCGAGGCCGGAATATTACTTACACAGCTTTCACCACAACTACCCAACCTCGAAGAGACATTCTTTGAAATGACAGGAGATCAGAAATGATCCGCAGCCTAATGAGAATCTTCTTTGCCGAATGGCGCAAACTACGACGTCCTACCTTGCTACTGGGCACTATGGGAGCAGTTGCATTCTTTAGCGTCTTGGTTTCTTCACTTCTCTTCTTACTAATCGATTCACCACAAGGCAATGGCGACCGTGGTGTAAGAATTACCCGCGAAATGCTCGCCCTGCCAAGTGGTTCTACCCAAGCATTTACGAGTATTGGCAACCTTCTAGGAATTATCGCTCTGTGTGTATTTGCGGCTCAAACCGCTCAGGAATACTCACTCGGAACGCTGCGCAATCTTTTGGTACGTCAACCTGGCCGTATCCGCTTATTAATCGGCAAATTGGCATCGATGAAAGCCTTTGCGGTCATTATGACTTTTGTCGGAGCCGTAATTTCAATCGGTGTTTCCTACCTACTCGCTGGAAGTAAAGATGTCAGCACCACGCTTTGGTTCAATAGCGATGGACGTATTGAAATAGCGAAAACTCTGCTCAATGTTTTCATCTCGATCTTAGGCTTTGGAATCATAGGCATGGTTCTGGGAATTCTCTTCCGCTCACCAATTAGCTCAATTTCTCTTGGCGTACTTTGGCTATTGATTGTAGAAAATATTGTGGGCGCAGTTAAATCCAGCACTTTGGAATGGTTACCCGGAAGTCAGTTGGCAACAGTTGCTGCTGGTGGAACCGAGACAATTAGTTATACCCATGCACTTTCGCTTTCTGGGATTTACGTGGGAATCGCTTTGGTTATCGCCACCGTTCTATTCACAAAACGAGATGTAGCCAACTAGCGACACTCACTACCTTTTAACGGAGTTCCACAGGTTGCTCACTTATTCTGAGGGCTTAACACTTGGGGGTTTTGTGTTGCATCGCAGAAAAGCGCTAGCGCTAGCCTTGATTTTTGGGCTCGCACTTCCGATTACTCCTGCCGTCGCAGCAACTCCAAAACCAACTCTGGCGCAGATTGAGGCGGCGAAGAAAGCTGAAGCCGCGAAGAAAAAGGCTGCAGATGTAGCCGCGAAGAAATTAGCAGCGGCTAATCAAACTCTTCGAACCTTAACCGCCAAAGCAAATGCAGCGCAGGCGTTATATGTAAAGGCAAAGCGTGAACTCGCTGTAGCAACTGCTGCTGCGGTAGCTGCCGCTGAATATGCTCGCGAGACACAAGAGGCAGTTGCGCAAGCACATCGCGTAATCGGAAAGCTTGCAGCGAATGCTTACATTATGGGCGGATCTATGACAGATATCGAACCATTACTTAGCGCAAACGGCCCACAGGATTTAATTGATCAGATTTCAACTTTAGATAAGTTGGGTGTACAGAACACGATGGCGCTTGATCGTTATAAAGCTGCGGAAATTGTGGCGCGCGAGGCAAAGGTAAAGGCCGATGCGGCAAAGGTTGTCCAAGAAACCGCAACTGCAAAAGTTGCGGGAGCTAAAAAAGTTGCAGATGATGCAAAAGCGCTACAACAAAAAGAAGTAGATAAGTTGCAGGCGATTCAAGATAAGTTAGCGCGCGAACTTGCCAGCGCAAAGCGGGTTCGAATTACGCTAGAACAGCAACGTGCACTTGCACTCCTTGAAGAAAGCCTTGCGAATACCGCGGCTAATACTTCAGGTCAGAAAAAGGTTTGGGCGGATACCGGATTCAAGGGACGTTCAACAATCCGCACAACTGAAGAACAACGTGCAATTGCGGTCGCTTTCGCAAAGAAGCAGGTTTTAGCGCGCAAGCCATATATCTGGGGTTCTGAAGGACCAAACTCATTTGATTGTTCTGGCTTGGTTTACGCCGCATATAAAGCGGCAGGACTCGGTTGGCCAAATTGGGATCGCCTAAACTCAGCGCTTTATGCGGGATATACCAAGCATGTATCTTTAAATGAACTTGTTCCAGGAGATCTATTGTTCTATTCATATAAGGGAACAATTTCATCAATCCACCACATCACTATTTATGCTGGTAACGGAATGATGTGGGAGGCCAATTCAAAGGGCAAAGGCCTGCTCTACTCGAATATCTACAGCGTTAAAGGACTTATGCCATTTGGTGGTCGGGTCTAGAGTTAGCGCATGACCAGCGCGCTCGTTGACCTACGAAACGCTGTTCGACCCTTTTTAGAGAACTTGACCGCCGGAGATTGCGCGCTAGTTGCGGTATCCGGTGGTGCAGATTCACTTTCGCTTGCTTATGCCCTTATTAAAGAAGCGCCAGCTTTAGCGATTACCTTAATTGGCGTAACCGTTGATCATCAATTACAAAGTGGTTCGGCAGATCAAGCTAAGAAAGTACAAAACACTTTAAAAGATATGGGTTATCAAGAAGTCTTGATTGAAAAAGTAGATGTTGTCGAAAAATCTGGATTAGAAGCAGATGCGCGCGCTGCACGATATGCCGCACTTGATTCTGTTGCCCATGCATACGGTGCTGCACAAATTTTCTTAGGACATACTCGCGATGATCAGGCCGAAACAGTTCTGCTTGGATTAGCGCGCGGATCTGGCACACGTTCCTTATCCGGGATGGCAGTTGTTAATGGAAAGTATGCGCGCCCACTTTTAAGCCTTACTCGTGAACAAACAGTTGCTGCATGCACCGAAGCAGATCTCAAACCCTGGAACGATCCACATAACGAAAATGAAAAGTTCACGCGCGTTAAAGTGCGCAATAAAGTTTTGCCAATTATGGAATCAGAGATCGGCCCAGGGATTGCTGCAGCGCTCTCCCGCAGCGCAGCGATCTTGCGCGATGATGCTGATGCCTTAGACGAGATGGCGCAAGCAGTCATCTCTCGAGTTGACCTCAAAGATCTAGATTGCGCTGCCCTTGCCGAACTTCCCAGAGCGATCCGTTCTCGTATTTTGAGGGCCGCGATCTATGCAGCAGGGGCTCCCAGCGGCTCAATAAGCGCAGATCACCTCGCTGCCGTTGAGGCGCTGGTCACTTCTTGGCGCGGACAAGGGGAGGCGAGCCTGCCGGGTGGTGTGAAGGTTGCCCGGATTTCGGGCAGACTTTCGCTCTTGGCCCGTCCAAATTGATCACCTCATAACCACATGAAGGAGTCCTTAAGTGGATCTAGCTGCAGTCGGTACAGATGTAGAACGCGTAATCGTTACTGAAGATCAACTTCGCGAAAAAGTTGCAGAGCTTGCTGCGCGCGTTGATGCAGATTACAAAGACCGCGACTTACTTCTTGTAGGTGTTCTTAAAGGAGCGATCATGGCGATGGCCGACTTAACTCGCGCCATGCAACGCCATATTGAAATGGATTGGATGGCGGTTTCTTCATATGGATCTGGTACAAAATCTAGTGGCGTCGTGCGAATCTTGAAGGATCTTGATCGCGATATCACTGGCCGAAATATCTTGATCGTTGAAGATATTGTCGATTCTGGCTTAACTCTTTCTTGGCTACGTGCGAATCTAATGTCACGAGGCGCAGCCAGTGTTGAAATTCTCGCGATCTTGCGCAAACCAGAGGCAGCGAAAGTAGAAGTTGATTGCAAATACGTCGGCTTTGATATTCCTAAAGATTTCGTAGTTGGCTATGGACTTGATTACAACGAAAAATATCGCAACCTCTCCTTTATCGGTGTGCTCGCTAAGCACATGTACTCGTAAGGACGGCGCTCTCGCTAATGGAAAAAAAGAAAATTGCTGGCAAGAATTTGCTGAAGAAGAAAATTTCTACAGCGCCAAAGAGCGATAAGAAGACCCCTAAGAAAGCGCCGACTACCCGCGCTGGAAAGATTTTTCGTGGTCCACTCTTCTGGATAGTCGCAGCGATCTTGGCTGTCACCATCTTCGGGCAAGTTACCGGCGCCGGTAATCGCTATACCCAAATTGATACTTCACGAGCACTCGCTGCGATTTCACAATCCGAAGTTGAATCTGCGGTCTTGGTTGATCGATCACAGAAGATCCGTTTAATCCTTAAGCCAGGTGTATTAATCAAGGGCGATAGCAAAGTCGAAGCTTCATATATTGCCCGCCAAGAGCCAACGCTTATCGATGCTTTAAGCGCGAATTCTCCTGTAAAAGGCTGGACCGTTGAAGTTCCATCACAATCGCTATTTCTTTCTTTTCTCTTCTCAATATTCCCAATTCTCTTAATTGGCTTCCTGTTCTTCTTTTTGATGAGCCGCGCGCAAGGTGGAAATCGCGTCTTCTCATTTGGAAAATCTCGCGCCAAATTACAAGATAACGATGTTCCACAAAATACCTTTGCCGATGTGGCTGGCGCTGATGAAGCGATCGCTGAACTAGAAGAGATCAAAGATTTCTTAGCCAACCCACCCAAGTACGCACTCCTTGGCGCGAAGATTCCTAAAGGCGTCCTTCTCTACGGCCCTCCCGGAACCGGTAAGACACTTCTTGCTCGCGCAGTAGCAGGAGAAGCGAAGGTTCCTTTCTATTCAATCTCTGGTTCAGATTTCGTTGAAATGTTCGTTGGTGTTGGTGCAGCGCGAGTTCGCGATTTATTTGCGCAGGCGAAGACCAACGCACCCGCAATTGTCTTCGTAGATGAAATTGATGCAGTTGGTCGCCAACGCGGCGCCGGTATGGGTGGCGGTCACGACGAACGCGAACAAACTCTTAACCAACTTCTTGTTGAGATGGATGGATTTGAAACTGGTGGTCAAGTTATCTTGATCGCAGCAACTAACCGTCCTGATGTACTTGATCCTGCGCTATTGCGTCCAGGTCGTTTCGATCGCCAGATCGCAGTTGATCGCCCAGATCTAAAGGGTCGTGAAGAAATTCTGAAAGTCCATGCCAAGACCAAACCACTTTCAGATGAAGTAGATCTAATTACTTATGCTCGTCGCACCCCAGGATTTACTGGTGCAGATCTAGCAAATGTTCTTAACGAAGCTGCGCTTCTTGCTGCACGAGAAGAGAAGAAGGTAATTTCAAATAGCCAGATCGATGAAGCAATTGATCGCGTAATGGCTGGTCCGCAGCGTAAATCAAGGATTATGTCTGATGACGAACGTCGCGTTACCGCTTATCACGAAGCTGGCCACGCACTTGTTGCGCATGCGCTTCCACATACTGATCCAGTCCACAAGATTACGATCATGCCGCGCGGTCGCGCACTTGGTTACACAATGGTTCTGCCAGATGATGACAAGTACTCAACAACTCGTAATCAGTTGTTAGATCAACTTGCTTACTCACTCGGAGGACGTGCTGCAGAAGAGTTAATCTTCCACGATCCATCAACCGGCGCTTCAAATGATATTGAAAAGGCAACCGCACTAGCCCGCGCCATGGTTACGCAATACGGAATGACCGAAACTATCGGTGCCATCAAGCTCGGCGCAGATGCATCAGAACCATTTATGGGTCGCGATTACGGTCACCAACGTGATTACTCTGAAAACGTTGCGGCAACCATTGATGCTGAGATCCGTAAATTTATTGAAAATGCGCATCAAGAGGCCTTTGATATCTTGGTAGAAAACCGCGCTACTTTAGATGCGATGGTTCTGCAGCTTCTTGAGAAAGAGACTCTCAATAAAGAAGAAATTGCAAAGATCTTTAAGAAAGTTAACTCTTGGCCACGCCGTCCGGCTTGGACAGGTTCAGCAACGCGTATTCCTTCACAGCAACCACCGGTTGATGTTCCAGAACGTATTGTCATCGAACCAGAATCTGAAAAGAAACCTTCGAGAGTTCGCAAGAACGCAAAGAAAGATTCCGATCAAGAGTGAACGATGTAACTCCGGTTTCAATGGGACCTGAAGATGGGCGCGCTCTGCACCCATACGATGAAGCGCGCGCAACTGCTGCAGTTCGAGAACTTCTTCTTGCACTCGGCGAGGATCCAGATCGCGAAGGTTTAAAAGAGACTCCGGCGCGTGTAGCCCGCGCTTTTAAAGAGAACTTTGAAGGTCTCTGGAAGTCACCAGAAGAGGTGTTAACAACTACCTTTGATATCGGCCATGAAGAGTTGGTAATCATCCGCGATATCGAAGTTTTTTCACATTGCGAACATCACTTAACTCCATTCCACGGAGTTGCACATGTTGGATATATTCCGCGTGGCAAAATTACTGGACTTTCCAAAGTTGCACGTTTAGTTGATTTATTTGCCCGTCGCCCACAGGTCCAAGAGCGTTTAACTACTCAGATTGCCGATGCGATGGTGAAGATTCTCGATCCGATGGGCGTGATTGTGATTATTGATTGCGAACATTTATGTATGTCGATGCGCGGGGTTCGTAAATCACAGGCACGCACAACCACAAGTGCGGTGCGTGGTGTTCTGCGCGATCCAGCAACACGAGCTGAAGCAATCAGCCTAATCACCAACCGCTGACCTACCGCCAACTAATCGATAAATCATGAAGATCATGGGCATTTTAAATGTCACACCAGATTCATTTGCAGATGGTGGCAAGCATGACACTTATGAAAAGGCGATTGCTCGCGGTTTAGAGATGATTGCCGAAGGCGTAGACATAATCGATATCGGTGGTGAATCAACTCGGCCGGGTGCGGATCGGGTATCTGCCGCGGAAGAACAATCTCGAGTCTTGCCAGTTATAAAAAAACTTTCGCAAACCGGAGTTCCGATAAGTATCGACACGATGCGCGCCGAAACAGCAGCGCTAGCAATTGAAGCCGGCGCCAGTATCGTAAACGATGTAAGTGGCGGGCTAGCTGATGACCTAATGCATGAAAGCGTTGCCGAAATGGGTTGTCCATATATTTTGATGCATTGGCGCAGTCATTCCAAAGATATGAATTCGCTTGCGACATACGGCGATGTGGTCAAAGAAGTAATTGCGGAAATGCAGTTGCAGATCGATCTAGCGCTAAAAGCTGGAATTGCCCGCAATAACTTGATTATTGATCCCGGGTTAGGTTTTTCTAAAGAGGCCGAACATAACTGGGAGATTTTAAATCGCATAGGTGATTTCACTGATCTCGGATATCCAGTGCTAATTGGAGGATCGCGCAAACGTTTCCTTGGGGGCAGCACTCCTGATGAGCGCGAGGAAGCAACGATTGCGCTCACCAAATCTTTACTTGATAAAAGCATTTGGGCAGTTAGAGTTCATAGCGTGAAACCACATAAAGATTTAGTTGCAAACCATGGCTGATTTAATTCGCATCACAGGAATTAAAGGCTTTGGTTATCACGGAGTCTTTGAGGCAGAACGCGCCAACGGCCAAGATTTCTATGTCGATGTAGAACTAGAAGTTGATCTGACCCGCGCCAGCGTTAGCGATGACGTCACTGACACAATTAATTACGCCGAAGTTACCGACATGGTAATCGAAGAGATCACTACCAATCCAGTCTCACTAATTGAAAAACTGGCCGGTCGTATTGCAGAGCGAATTAAGATCTCATTTGCCCAAGCAGCATGTGTGACTGTCACTGTTCATAAACCACAAGCGCCAGTTGCGGCTGAAGTTAAAGATATCTCGGTCACCATCTCACGATGAAAGCGGTAATCGCGCTCGGTGCAAACATTGGAGATCCCAAAGTACAGATGGATCTGGCGGTAGCGATGTTGCGCGAGGCCACAGAAGTAATCTCTGTTTCTGAATATTTCTCCACAAAACCAGTTAGTGATATCGAACAACCTGATTATTTAAATGCGGTCTGCATTGTCGAAAGCGAACTGCCTGCGATGGATTTACTCTCTTTACTTCATGGCATCGAAAAAGCACTTGGTAGAGAACGCCTGGAAAAATGGGGACCACGCACCATTGATTTAGATTTAATTCAATATGGATCGCTCTTGAGTTCTGCTGATGAGTTGAAGCTGCCGCACCCACGCGCACATGAGAGACGTTTCGTACTTGAACCCTGGGTTTCGATTGATCCTGAGGCAATACTTCTTACCCACGGCAAGATTTCTGAGCTTTTGGTGCAATTGCCGTAAAGCCTTAAACTTATCTTCATCACCGCCCGGTACCTGAAAGGACTGGAGCCAAGATCATGAAGATAGTCACTAGTTCTACCGAACTCGCTGACGGCTGCGCATTTGTTCCGACGATGGGCGCGCTTCATCAAGGCCATGCTTCGCTCTTTAAATTAGCGCGTGAAAAATCAGATTATGTTGTTGCAAGCATCTTTGTAAATCCGCTGCAATTTGAAGATCAAGAAGAGTTAACAAAATATCCCAAAACTCCTGATCGCGATATTGAATTAGCGAAAGAATCTGGCGTCACTCATCTCTGGTTACCTACCTACGAAGAGATTTATCCAGCAGGTTTTGCAAAGCGATCTGCTGGTTCTTTGGGCGATCTCTATGAAGGCGTTTCTCGTCCTGGTCACTTTGATGGCGTTGTGACGGTTGTTGCAAGGTTATTTCAATTGGTTAGACCAAAAACTGCGATTTTTGGTGAGAAAGATTTTCAGCAGTTAACACTTATTCGAAAGCTCATTACAGAGCTCAAATCAGATATTGAAATTCTTGCCGCACCAACAATCCGTGAAACCGATGGCCTTGCGATGTCATCTCGCAATGTGCGATTAGATGAAAATGCGCGCGAGCAAGCACAAGTTCTCTACCGTGCGCTAAACGCAGCAGCGGATTCTCCTGATTTATCAGCAGCGCAGGCAGCGTTAACTACAGTGGCAAAATCTGCAGCAGGTTTTACTCTGGATTACGCCGAGATCATCGATGAGAAAGATTTTTCAAAGGCGATAGATACGACGGCAAATAAGCGTGCGATTATCGCCGGTTGGCTAAATGGGGTGCGTTTGATCGACAATATGGAGATGAAGTTAGGAGCTGTGCGATGAAGTTGTTAGCGCCCGCTCCTGGCTGGACTGCCCAAGCAGATGTCATTGTTGTTGGTTCTGGAATCGCTGGGTTAACTACCGCTCTACAGGCGCGCACTTATGGACTTTCGGTTTTGATTGTTACTAAATCAAAGGTCGATGAAGGCTCTACTAAATGGGCACAAGGCGGTATTGCTGCAGCGCTTGGTCCAGGAGATACACCCGATCAACATTTGAAAGATACCTTGGTTGCGGGCGCTGATTTATGCGATGAAGAAGCTGTACGCGTACTTGTTACCGAGGGACCAGAAGCCGTTCGCAAGTTAATCGAACGCGGTGCAATCTTTGATACTGAAGCAAGCGGTGAAATCTCGCTAACTCGCGAAGGTGGACATCTGCGTAATCGCATCTTGCACGCGGGTGGCGATGCAACAGGTGCTGAAGTATCACGCGCACTTCTTGCTGCAGTTCATGATGATCCAGAAATTGAAGTCGTTGAACATGCACTTGTATTAGATGCGATTAAAGATGCAAGTGGTTCTGTTTGTGGTGTTACCTTGCATGTAATTGGTGCTGGTAGCCGCGATGGCGTCGGACGCGCACTTGGTAAAGCAGTTGTTCTTGCGACTGGGGGGCTAGGACAAGTATTTGCTCAAACAACTAACCCATCAGTCTCAACTGGTGATGGTGTCGCGCTGGCACTTCGAGCCGGTGCAAAAGTTGCCGACGTTGAATTTATTCAATTCCACCCCACAGTTTTATGGCTTGGCGATAGCACCCAAGGTCAGCAACCGCTAATTAGCGAAGCGGTTCGAGGTGAAGGCGCTTATTTACTTAACGATGCTGGTGAACGATTTATGGTTGCCGAACATGCGTTAGCCGAACTTGCACCACGCGATGTTGTTGCAATCGCCTCAATGCGCACCATGAATAAAACTGGCGCACATCATGTTTGGTTAGATGTTCGACACTTAACTGGTTTTGAAGCGCGCTTTCCAACCATCTACGCTTCATGCATTTCGCACGGAATTAACCCTGCAAAAGATCTAATACCGGTCGCTCCAGCATCCCATTACGCATCAGGCGGAGTTCGCGTTGATTTAAATGGCCGCACCAGCGTCAATGGCCTATATGCCTGCGGTGAAACAGCTTGTTCTGGAGTTCACGGAGCCAACCGTTTGGCTTCAAATTCACTGCTCGAAGGTTTGGTTTTCAGTGCGCGAATTGCTGCTGATATCGCCGGTAATTTGGCTGAACATAGCGAACCCATTGAAAACAATTCTGAAAGCGTTTTACTAGACCCAGAAACGCGTCGTGAGTTGCAGTTAAGTATGAGTCGTGGAGCCGGTGTACTTCGTTCATCTGATTCGCTATTGCAAACCAGCGCTGATCTAACTCGTATTCAAGATCGCACGAGTTCGAATCCATGTGTTGAAGCTTGGGAGACAACTAACCTCTTCCAACTTGCGCAAGCGATTCTCAAAGCAGCGTTGATCCGCCAAGAAACCCGCGGTTCGCATTGGCGAGAAGATTTTCCAAATACCGAAAGTAATTGGCGAAAGCGCATTGTCCAGCAACTTGATAAACGCGGCGATTGGACTACTAGCTATCAGGAGGTAGGAAAGTAATGACGCTATCGAAATCTGATTTTGAATTGATAAAAGCAGCCCTTGCTGAAGATTTAGCGGGCGGCGAAGATATAACTTCAGTTGCCACCATCGACGCAAAGGCAACGGCCAAGGCTGATTTCACTGCGCGCAAGAGTGGAGTCATCGCTGGTATCGAAGTTGCCGAAGCGGTATTACGTGAAGTCGGGCTTACCGAAATTCAGCGAGTAAAGAACGATGGCGATCAGGTAAAGGCTGGAGATATTTTGCTCAGCGTTTCTGGAAATACCCGGGCAATTTTATTGGCCGAACGCACCGCACTTAACTTCTTTAGCCAATTAAGTGGAGTAGCAACGTTAACGAGTGCTTGGGTTAAAGAAGTCGCTGGTACTAAATGCCAAGTTCGCGATACCCGTAAAACAACTCCAGGTATGCGAGTTCTTGAAAAATACGCGGTACGTATGGGTGGCGGCACAAACCATCGCATGAATTTAAGTGATGCAGCGCTGATTAAAGATAATCACATTGCCGCCGCTGGTGGCGTAGTAGAAGCCTTTGCCAAAGTGCGCGCTGTATACCCAGATTCAGCGATTGAAATAGAGGTAGATACGCTCGATCAATTGCGTGAAGTTTTGTCGCAAAAGCCTGACCTTGTTCTGCTCGACAATATGAGCCCTGCGCAATGTAAAGAAGCAGTGGCGATTGTTAACGGCGTCTGCCAACTCGAAGCATCAGGTGGAATTACATTAGAGAACGCACGCGCCTATGCCGAAAGCGGCGTTGATTACATCGCCATCGGTGCCCTTACCCATTCAGCGCCAGTTTTTGATATCGGTCTAGATCTGAGAGCGGAGTAGTTATGTTGTTAACAGTTGATGTCGGAAATACCAACACGGTTCTAGGAATCTTCGATGGTGATGATCTTGTGCGCTCTTGGCGCGTTAAGACCGACCCACGTACAACCGCCGATGAGCTCTGGCTCCAGTTCAATGCGCTAGTTGCAGATTACGAAGTAACTGGACTTTCAATCTGTTCAACTGTTCCAGCAACTTTGCGAGAACTACGCACCATGATCGCCTCTTACTTCTCAAAGATTCCAACGACCATTGTTGAACCTGGTACAAAAACCGGTGTTCCTTTATTAGTTGATAATCCAAAAGAAATTGGCGCAGACCGAATCGTTAACACCTTGGCTGCACATGTTCTCTATGGTGGCCCTGCGATCGTTGTTGATTTTGGAACTTCTACAAATCTTGACGTTGTTTCACCAAAAGGCGAATTTCTCGGTGGCGCACTTGCACCTGGAATTGAAATTTCAGTCGATGCACTTGCTGCGCGCGCTGCTCAATTGCGCAAAGTTGAGTTGATTCGTCCGAAGAGCGTTATTGGAAAGAACACTGTCGAAGCGCTGCAATCTGGAACTATCTTTGGATTTGCTGGCCAAGTAGATGGATTGGTCGATCGAATTACCGCCGAATTAGCGCAGAGTTATGACCAAGCACCAACTGTTATTGCAACTGGCGGCCTAGCCCCATTGATCATTGGCGTTGCTGAAACTATTGATGAACATGAGCCTGATCTCACGCTTATTGGCCTGCGCCTGATCCACGAGCGAAATATCTAATAGGTAGACTCTCGCCATTATGAGTAACGAACCACAAGCGCCAATCGAAGACGATCTGCCAGAACAACTGCGCATCCGTCGCGAAAAGCGTGCTGGCTTAATCGAACGTGGCGTTGAGCCTTACCCAGTTGCCGTTGCTCGCACATCTTCGCTCGCTGATATCCGCGCTAAGTACGCTGATCTCGAAATAGATAAAGCCACCGGAGATATTCAAAGCCTTACTGGTCGAGTAATTTTCAAGCGCGATACAGGCAAGCTCTGTTTTGCAACTCTGCGCGAAGGTGATGGCACCGAACTTCAAGCGATGCTCTCGCTAGATAAAGTAGGCCAGGAAGTTTTAGATTCATGGAAGAGCGATATCGATCTTGGAGATATCGTCAGCGTCACTGGCGAAATCATTACTTCTAAGCGCGGCGAACTTTCTATTTTGGCTAATTCATATGCAATTGCAGCAAAGTCACTTCGTCCGCTGCCTAATGATCACAAGCCAATGTCTGAGGAAACGCGTGTGCGCATGCGTTATGTAGATCTCATTGTTCGCCCAGAAGCGCGCTCTAATGCGCGCCTGCGCCCAACGGTAATGCGATCATTGCGCGAGACTTTCCATAACGAGAACTTCATCGAAGTTGAAACACCAATGCTGCAGGTAATGCACGGTGGAGCAGCAGCCCGCCCCTTTAAATCTTTCTCAAATGCTTACGATATGGATCTCTTCCTACGAATCGCACCTGAACTTTTCTTAAAGCGTTGTGTTGTCGGCGGAATTGAACGGGTATTTGAAATCAACCGTAACTTCCGCAATGAAGGAGCTGATTCTTCACACTCACCAGAGTTTGCGATGATCGAGAGCTATCAGGCATATGGTGACTGGCGTTCGATCGCGGATTTAACTCGTTCACTTGTTCAGAATGCTGCGATGGCAGTTGCTGGTTCACACACTGTTACTCATCATGATGGTCGCCAGGCTGACCTTGGCGGAAAGTGGAGAGAGATTTCGCTCTATGACGCTATTTCACAAGGTGTTGGCGAGACCGTTACTGCACTTACCCCAATCGATGATCTAAAGAAGATTGCAACAAAACTAGGCATGAAGATCGATCCAAAGTGGGTCACCGGCAAATTAGCCGAAGAGATATTCGAACACGTGGCAAAAGATCAGTTAATTGAGCCTACTTTTGTCATGGGATTCCCAGTTGATACATCACCACTTGTCCGCGCACATCGCGAGATTCCAGGCGTTGCTGAAAAATGGGATCTCTACGTTGATGGCTTCGAACTAGCAACTGGTTACTCTGAATTAATTGATCCAGTTATTCAGCGCGAGCGTTTAGTAGAACAAGCAACGCTCGGTGCCAAGGGTGATTTAGAAGCGATGCAAGTTGATGAAGATTTCTTGCGTGCGATGGAATTTGCAATGCCACCAATGGGTGGAATGGGAATGGGCGTTGATCGTTTGCTCATGGCGCTTACTGGTCTTGGTATTCGCGAAACAATTCTCTTCCCACTCGTTAAGCCAGAAATCGAATAACGCAAAGTTTTCAGATGGTAACTATTCGTCCAGCCCGCACCAAAGATGTAAAGGCAATTCGCCAATTAGTAGATTCTTATGCAGCCCCCGGTCAGATGCTTTCCAAAGAGACAGTAACTTTGTATGAAAGCGTTCAGGAATTCACAGTTGCTGAAGTTGATGGAAAAGTAGTCGGTTGCGGTGCACTCCACGTCTTGTGGGATGACTTAGCCGAAGTTCGCACAGTTGCTGTCGATAAAGACTTTCATAAAAAAGGAATTGGACACCAACTTCTCGAAAACATTATCGAACGCGCCCGCATCGTTGGTGTTGAAAGAATTTTTTGTTTAACATTTCAAACTAAATTCTTTGGTAGCCATGGATTTGTTGAAATTGAAGGAACACCTGTAAATCCCGATGTTTATCAAGAACTCCTTCGTTCATACGATGCCGGTGTGGCTGAGTTCTTGGATCTCGAAGCGGCAAAGCCAAATACCCTTGGCAATACCCGCATGCTTTTAACTCTCTAGAGATATCCTGCAGGCCCATGTAGGCCTAGAACTAGCCCTTTTGGGGAATATCAGACCTAGATCTGGGGTTCTAAGGGGTACAAGCCTTCCACCTCGCGTCTTCCCTGCGTTGGGTTATAGGCTTGTCGAATATAAGTAGTTACAAGTTAGAGACGAAAAAAAGGAGCCTTGCCCATGTTTGAGCGCTTTACCGATCGAGCCCGACGCGTTGTTGTCTTGGCTCAAGAAGAAGCACGCATGCTCAATCACAACTACATCGGCACCGAGCACATCCTCCTTGGCCTCATCCACGAAGGTGAAGGCGTAGCCGCAAAGGGCCTTGAAGCTCTCGGCATCTCACTTGAAGGTGTTCGCGCACAAGTTGAAGAAATCATCGGCCAAGGACAACAAGCACCTAGCGGCCACATTCCATTTACACCTCGCGCTAAGAAAGTTCTTGAACTCTCACTTCGCGAAGCGTTGCAACTCGGCCACAACTACATCGGCACAGAACATATTTTGCTCGGCCTAATTCGCGAAGGCGAAGGCGTTGCTGCACAAGTACTTGTAAAACTTGGCGCTGATTTAAATCGCGTTCGTCAGCAGGTTATTCAACTTCTCTCTGGTTATCAAGGAAAAGAAGCGGCAACATCTGGTGGACCTGCAGAAGGCACACCATCTACCTCACTTGTTCTTGATCAATTCGGTCGCAACCTCACACAGGCAGCGCGCGAAGGAAAGCTCGACCCAGTAATCGGTCGCGAAACCGAAATCGAACGCGTTATGCAAGTTCTTTCACGTCGTACCAAAAATAACCCAGTGCTAATTGGCGAACCAGGCGTTGGAAAGACAGCAGTTGTTGAAGGTCTTGCACAGGCAATTTATAAGAACGATGTTCCAGAAACTCTTAAAGATAAGCAGCTTTACTCACTCGATCTCGGTGCCCTTGTCGCAGGTAGCCGCTACCGCGGTGACTTCGAAGAGCGCCTAAAGAAAGTTTTGAAAGAGATCAAAACTCGCGGCGACATCATCTTGTTTATCGATGAAATTCACACACTTGTAGGCGCAGGCGCTGCAGAAGGTGCGATCGATGCTGCCAGCATCTTGAAGCCGATGCTTGCTCGCGGTGAGCTCCAGACAATTGGCGCAACAACTCTCGATGAATACCGCAAGCATGTTGAGAAAGATGCTGCGCTAGAACGTCGCTTCCAACCAATTCAAGTTAAAGAGCCATCAGTTGCTCACACAATCGAAATTCTTAAGGGACTTCGCGATCGTTACGAAACCCACCACCGCGTATCAATTACCGATGGCGCACTAGCGGCTGCTGCAAATATGGCAGATCGCTACATTTCAGATCGCTTCTTGCCAGATAAAGCAATCGATCTAATTGATGAAGCCGGTTCACGTCTGCGCATTAAGCGCATGACCGCACCTGCCGAACTCCGCGAATTCGATGACAAGATCGCCGAAGCACGTAAGGCGAAAGAATCCGCAATCGATGGCCAAGACTTTGAAGGCGCTGCCGCACTTCGCGATAAGGAAAAGACGCTTATCGCTGAAAAGGCAGAAGCTGAAAAGAATTGGAAGGCAACTGACCTCGATAAGGTCACCGAAGTTGATGAAGAGTTAATTGCACAAGTTCTCTCTGCCTCAACCGGTATCCCAGTATTTAAGTTAACTGAAGAAGAGACTGCACGTCTGCTTCGCATGGAAGATGAACTACACCGCCGCGTTATCGGACAAGATCAAGCGATCAAGGCGTTGTCACAAGCAATCCGCCGTACTCGCGCTGGCTTGAAAGATCCAAAGCGCCCCGGTGGTTCATTTATCTTCGCCGGTCCTTCAGGTGTTGGTAAGACCGAACTTTCTCGCACCCTTGCCTCATTCTTGTTCGGTGATGAGACCGCACTTATCCAACTTGATATGTCTGAATACTCTGAGCGCCACACAGCCTCACGACTATTTGGTGCACCTCCAGGATATGTCGGTTACGACGAGGGTGGACAGCTAACTGAAAAGGTTCGCCGTCGCCCATTCTCTGTTGTACTTTTCGATGAAATCGAAAAGGCGCACCCAGATATCTTTAACTCACTTCTTCAAGTTCTTGAAGATGGTCGCTTAACTGATTCACAAGGTCGCACCGTTGACTTTAAGAACACAGTAATCATCATGACTACCAACCTTGGTACTCGCGATATTTCAAAGAGCCTCGGGCTAGGCTTTGCAAACATTGATGACGATCTAACAAATTACGATCGTATGAAGGGCAAGGTTCAAGATGAACTCAAGAACCACTTCCGCCCTGAATTCCTTAACCGCATCGATGATGTAATCGTCTTCCACCAGTTGACGAAGGATCAGATTATTCAGATCGTTGATCTCATGATTGCAAACCTTGATGATCGCTTGAAGGCGAAAGATATGGGTATCGAACTTACTCAAGCAGCGAAGGATCTCCTTGCCGCTCGTGGTTACGATCCACTTCTTGGTGCGCGTCCATTGCGTCGCGTTATTCAACGTGAGATCGAAGATTCGCTTTCAGAGCGAATTCTCTTCGGCGAACTAAAGGCTGGCGAGATCATCGTTGTAGATGTTGAGGGCGTTGATGCTGAAGCGAAGTTCACTTTTGCTGGATCACCAAAGGCAACTCTGCCTGATTCACCAGAAGATCTAGCCGAAGCTGCCAAATAAAATATTTGGTAGTTAGATCTTCTTACCGGGATTTAATATCCCGTTAGGGTCAAAGGTTTGCTTGACTTCGCGTTGTAGCGCTACAACTTTTGGCGATATTTCATTTGCCACAAAGCCTTGCTTAATTGAACCGATACCGTGCTCGCCGCTTGCTGTTCCACCTAGCGATTGAGCGATTTCAACGATCCGCGCAAAGGCTTGCTTAGCGCGATCGGCTGCTGCTGTATCTCCGTGATCGTGAACAATTGTTGGGTGCATATTTCCGTCTCCTGCATGGCCAAAGATTCCAATAACCAAATTGGTCTCGCGACTTAGCGCTTCAACCTTTTCAACAAACTCGGCGATCTTGGTAATTGGCAACGCAACATCATCGAGCAGCGTTGCGCCCATGCGCTCTAGCGCGGGGTAGGCCAACTTTCGCACGCGAATTAAATCAGCTGCATCGGCTGGGTCATCAGAGTAAACGCCATCGATTAGATCAAATTCTTTACACGTCTCTAGCGCTGCTTCGCAGAATGAATGGTTTTCATCTAGCTGCATCAACAGAACACTGCCGGCTACTTCAAAGCCAAGTGGGTGCCATGCTTGGACAGCTTTCAAAGTTGTTTGATCAACAATTTCGAGCATTGAAGGACGATATTTAAGTAGCGCAGTTGCCGCAGCCGCAGCCTTAGTAACGCTAGGGAATGTTGCGATTAGCGTTGCTGGGGGAGCTGGGCGAATTTCCAGGTTAAGAGTTAACTCGGTAATGATTCCGAGCGTTCCTTCAGAGCCTACAAAGAGATGGACTAAGTCATAAGTCGTAACAGATTTCTTTGTTGCGCTACCTAGTTCAATAATTTCACCCGTTGCTAGAACAACTTGTAGCGCACGCACGTGAGCCGAGGTAACGCCATATTTAACGCAGCACATCCCGCCGGCGTTAGTTGCAGCATTTCCACCAAGGGTTGACCATTCGCGGCTTGCTGGATCAGGCAGATATGCCAGACCGTGTTCTTTAGCGGCCGTATCTAGATCAATATTGATTACACCTGCTTGCACACGTGCAATCTGATTTGCCGCATCAAGGCTAAGAATTTGGTTCATTTTTTCAAGCGAAATAACCAGGCTCTGCGCATCTGAGTTTGCACCACCTGACAAACCACTTCCGGCTCCACGAGTGACAACTGGGATCTTATTTTCGCTGGCAAAGATTAAAGCTTTAGAAATTTCCTGCGCGTTTTTAGCCAGTAACACTGCAAATGGTGGTGCACTCACTGCAAATGGTGCGTGATCACGCGAGTAAGCCGCGGTGATATCTGGATCAGAGATTAGTGTGGCATCTGGTCCAAGCGCTGCAGATAGCGCTGCAAAATGGGTCATGCCAACATTTTTTTCATCTGTGTAATTTGGGTTGATTGATCCTTCACAATCTTTTCTCCAAAAGCTTTGATCTCCAAGTTACTAGCATCTTTGATCATTTCAGACATATGGATTGCTCCGTCATGATGTGCGATCATGCCTTTCAACCAGAGAGTGTCAAAATCTCTTCCAGTTGCCTTCTCTAGCGCAGCTAAATCTTCGCCGTTTAACATTCCGCCCATTCCGTGCATGGAATGACCCATATCCTCTGATGCACCCGCCTCATCAAGCCACGCCTTCATCTGTGTAATTTCAGATTTTTGATCGCGAATAATTACGGTGGCAAGATCTAAGAGCTCTGCGTTCTTAGATTTCTTCAGCGCAAGCTCTGAAATATCAATAGCTTGTTGGTGGTGAGGAATCATCATTTGTAAAAACATGATGTCTGCACCAGTGAATTTAGAGTCTGAATTATCTGAATGCATAGAGTCGTGGCTATCCATGCTGTGTCCCATGTTTTCCATCATGGAATTACCATCTTTGAATAGCGTAAGTCCGAGTATTCCGGCGAGAAGAACTGCAATTACTGTTAGCAGAGTGATTGTTAGTCGATTATTTTTCATTACTCACCCGTTATCTTCACTCGTTGCAGCGCTTGATCAAGTCTAGATACTTCAACTATCTCCATGCCATCGATCTTTACATCACTGCCTGCAGGAACAAGGGCGCGCTTAAAACCTAGACGATGAGCCTCAGCTAGGCGACGGGATACTCCGCTAACTTTGCGGATTTCCCCAGCAAGCCCGACTTCACCGATCGCTACTAAATCTGCAGGTAGCGCAAGCGCTTTTGCAGCAGATGCAACAGCTAGTGCAAGTGCTAAATCTGCAGCAGGTTCAGACATCTTCATTCCACCAACAGTTGCGGCGTAAACATCACGCCCACCAACGCGCACTGCCGCACGGAGTTCGAGTACTGCCAAAGTCATTGCAGTGCGCGCTGAGTCGAGTCCGCTGGTCACGCGACGTGAATTTCCGAAATCATTTTCACGACCCTGACTTACTAGCGCTTGAATTTCGGCCAATAACGGGCGGCGGCCTTCGAGAGTAACTGTTACGCAAGTACCTGGCACTGGTTCGGCGTGACGAGATGTAAATAAACCAGTTGGATCGAGAACACTTTCGATTCCGGTGTCGCTGAGATCGAAGCAACCGACTTCATCTGATGCACCAAAACGATTTTTAATTGCGCGGATTAAACGTAGACGAGAGTGACGCTCGCCTTCGAATTGCAGTACAACGTCGACGATATGTTCGAGCAGACGTGGACCTGCAATTGATCCATCTTTTGTAACATGTCCAACTAATAACAATGTGATGTCACGATCTTTACAGATGCGGATAAGTGCACCGGCAACTTCGCGCACCTGAGTTACGCCACCAGGTGAACCATCTGCAGCGGCAGAACCAATGGTCTGCACGCTATCGATAATTAAAAGCTCAGGTTTTACTGAATCAATATGTGCGATAACAGCGCCGAGATCGGTTTCGGATGCTAAAAATAATTTGGGATCAACTGCGTTAATTCGTTCGGCACGTAAGCGAACCTGGGATGCAGATTCTTCACCGCTGATATAGAGCGCAGGAATTCCTTTAGCGGCAGTTTGTGCAGCAACTGAAAGCAGAAGTGTTGATTTACCAACACCAGGTTCGCCCGCAAGCAAGATTGCGGCGCCTGGAACAAGGCCGCCACCTAGTACGCGATCTAATTCAGATACGCCCGTTGCACGTGCGCGCGCAGATGAAAGATCGACATCGCCGATTGGCGTTGCAGCATGTGTAACTTTGCCGGGAACAAGTGAGAGTTTCTTCGGTGCAGCAAGTTCTTCAACGCTGCCCCAAGCCTGACATTCACCGCAGCGACCAACCCATTTTTGAGAGCCCCAACCGCATTCAGAACAGCGGAATGGATCCTTCTCTACCTTGGCCATGACCAAACTCTAGAGGGTCGGGCTGACTACTTCCCAGCGGCTATAGATGCTGGGTGTTGGATTACAAAGAGCGGTAATGAGCGCGCTTTAGCATCGTTAATTCCCTGAACGCGCTTATCGCAATGTTCGGCGAGCACTGCATATGCAGCCTCTCCCATTAGCGCTTGGAGTTCGGTGCGGTTAGAGATGTAAACAGGTTCGCTTCCGACATGTGCATCGGTATTGCTTGTGCAGTACCAATCAAAATCATCTCCGCCATCGCCCCATGCAAGTCTTTCGTATTCGCCAATTACGGTAACTGAATATTCGCGTTCGCCAACTTCGCGCGTTTCAAAACTGCGACGCAACGGCAACTGCCAGCAAACATCTGGTTTGGTATCAACAAAGTGACGATTTTCTTTTTGAGCTAAGTGGTGAAGTACGCAACCGAAGTTTCCGGTAAATCCTGGAGCTTCATAACCTTTACGGTTTAAGAAGATACATCCATCATCGATGGTGCGAGTCTTACGTTCTTTATCTTCATCTAAATCTGAGATACGAAGTTGGCCATTTGGTTTCTTAGGACGCGCCTGATCATAGAACTGCCACATTTCAGGAGTTAGATCAGCAGCGGCCTTGCGTACGCGTTCTTCGTCATCTTCATCGGAATACATTGCACCTTCGGTACAGCATCCTGCATTAGGACGGTTTTCAAATACGCCTTTGCAACCATCGCCATAAATACAGGTCCAATATGAAGTCAGCCAAGTGAGGTCACATTTAAAGATTTCCTCAGGATCGTTGGGATCTGTGAATTCGACCCAATCACGTGCGAAACCTGGCTTAATTTCTGACATAGTCGCAGAGCCTACGCGTACTCTTTCGCTATGGCTAATTCAGAGAAATCGTTAATCGACTCCAAGGTCGCAGTTATTGGGGCCGGAGTAATGGGCGAAGCACTTATCTCTGCCCTTATTACCTACGGAGTTAAGCCAACAAATATCACTATCTCTGAAAAGCGCGAAGAGCGCGCGGCTGAGTTAATTGCTCGCTATAAAGTGGCAAATGCTGATTTAGCCACGAACGTTGCGCAGAGCGATCTAATTCTTCTAGTCGTTAAGCCACAAGATATGGCCACGGTATTGGCTGAAATCGCCCCTGTGATCAGCAAGGGTGTACTAGTTATCTCATTCGTTGCCGGCAAACAGATCCGCGGTATTGCCGACATCATCGGAACTTCTGCCAACCCAGTTATTCGCGTGATGCCAAATACGCCAACTCTGGTCGGAGCAGGTATGTCAGCTATTTCTTGCTGCGGACTTGTGTCGCCAGAGCAGAGAGCTTTCACACTTGGCTTCTTGGGTGCAGTTGGAAAAGTGATTGAGGTAGATGAAGATCTGCAAGATGCCGTAACCGCAACTAGCGGATCTGGCCCAGCATATTTCTTTAGATTTGTTGAAGCGATGGTCGATGGAGCGGTTGCACTCGGTCTCTCGAAAGAGGATGCAACAACGTTAACAATTCAGACGATTGTGGGAGCAGCAAAGCTACTCGATCAATCTGGTGATTCTCCAACTACGCTTCGCGAAAAGGTAACTAGCCCTAACGGAACAACATTTGCAGCGCTCAATTCATTTAACGATTCTGAAATCTCGGCAACCGTTGCTAAAGCTATGAAGGCAGCACGTGATCGCTCACAAGAACTTGCGTAAATTTTTTGTTCTAACTCTAATTTCGGCGTTGGTATTTCCGACAACTGCCAGCGCAGCACCAAAATTAGTTACGGTAAAAAGCGCTGTTAAATGGGCAGAGAGCGCTGAAGTTGAACTTTTCGCTGTTACTGCAGAGTCAGTAATCACGCTTAAGAACGTCTTGAGCAACACTTCGAATATCGAGATTCAGGCGAGAGATTTCGCCGGAACCAGTCTTTGGTCAAAGACCATTGATTTGGGCAGCGATGAAGTCGCTACGGCAATTTCCGCAGATAACCAAGGAAATATCTGGCTGGCAGGCAATTCTGCCGCTGCAGCAAGTGCAGAGACAACTACCGCAACAGGTAGCGCGCTAAATCCAGATAACGTAGCAATAGAAAATGTGACCCCGCTTCGCCCAGATATGCGCCAATTAACGCTCTGGAAGATAAACAAAGTCGGCGAAGTTACCGAAACTTATTCAAATGTTCAGAGTGAGATCTCAATTGTTGATGCGATATCAGTAAGCCCAACAGGTGTTTCGGTTATTGGCTCCCGTGAATCAGGGCCATTTCTAGTCTCAGCAAACCTCAAAGGTGAATTTGGCAAAGAGTTAAAGATTGGAACAGCCAAGACCAAGTTGAACTCTGTAGTTAGGCTCGGTGACGGAACTATTAACTTATTTGGATCAAGTACCGAAACTCTTTTGGGTAAGAAGTTGGTTGGACGTGAAGATGGGGTTTTGATTAAAGTTTCAAAGACAGGAGTGATCTCTTCAGTGGTTCGCAGCTCTGCGCCGAGAGCCCAACGTAGTTGGACGAGCGCAACTAGTACCTTATTTCTAACTGGTTCCGTTAAATCAGGAACCACCAGCGAGAGTGCAATCACCAAATTCACAAGTTCTTTTGCACCGACCTGGACAACTCGTTTCGCATCTACTGGAAATACGCTCGCATCAAATGGCTCCGACAACTCCTTCTATGCTGTTCTCGAACCTACTGCCGCAGTTAAAGGTCTAGCCCCCACCAAGTTAGTAAAAGGTCAAAGTATTGTTCTGCAGTTCGATAGTAAAGGTTCACTGATTAACGCCTTTACTGCTGCAGAATTGAGTCAAGTTAAATCAACAGGTTTCTCCGCTGGCGGTGGACTATTTCTATTAACAGAAACTGGAATATTTAGAGTGGGCGCAGGGAAATAAGTTGGTTACCAACACCAGCAATCAGATTACGCACTTTATTTAGCACTATCCAAGTTGAATCAATTCCATCTGAGCTCTGCTCTTTAGAAACGAGCGAGATTGTCTTTTTCGAGATATCAATTGCGCAGAGTCTTTCCTGACAATTAAAAGCAGTTGTTGTTCCATCGCTACTTAGAAACTTAGAGGGGGTTCCATAGTTAGTTGGTGGCAGTGTGGTGAAGACAGTTGGGGCGCTTAGATATGCCCAACGAATCTGCTCTGCCTTCGGCAGAGTTAGAATTGAAGAGGTAAGCCAGGTTGCAAGAATTCCACGAGCGCCTTTATGTAGTGCTACGTCGTACCCCACAACCGATATCGCCTCACCTGAGGTATCAAGTGTTTGATAACGCCAGCTACTTGCTGCCAGACCAATTCGCTTAGCAACTCTTATCGCACCCGAGGTTGCTTCCTTGCGAGTGTTAATTGTAAGAATCGAGTCATAGAGCAGAACAGTCTCTTTGCCATCAAAGAGCGCATCTAGATGGAAAGCCACATCACCTGTTGTTCTATCATCAGTTTTACGATCGCCATCAACGAGTTCGTATTTCCATTCGGTACTGGATTTGGCTTTGACGGCGCCTAAGAGAATTCCTTGAGACTCATCGCGATAGAAGACTTGGATACCAGCTGAGCTAATTGAGCAGGCGTTTGAAACGCTGACATCACTAGCTGTGCGCACGCGAATTGGATCTTCGTAGCTATTTACCGCTGTGCCATTGCCGTCAATAATTTCATAATTGAAACTCTTGCCATCGTATGTGGCATAACGCAGATCTCTATCCACTGAATCTGAATAGAAGATATGCAGTGTTTGCTCTTTACCAAATCCGCTAACGCAGGCAGAGACATCTCCTGCGATGGGATTACGGGTGCGGCCCGCAGAGCCGCCGCGACCATCAACAGTTAATTTGCTCCACACCTTGCCATTCCAGAGCGCCACTTTAAGAGAACCATTTATTGCATCTTGATAAACAATTGCAGGATTGGCATTAAAGGTAACGCTAGTTAAATTACGTGCATCAACCTTCGGATCAATCACCGTCTTCTTCCAAGGCTCTTGTGGAGTTATGGAATTTGTTGTGACTGGATCAGAAGTTCCCAATGAATTAGATGCAGTTATTTCAAAGGAATACAGCGTGCCGTTCTTTAACCCTGTCATAACAGCCGGGCTACTTGTGAAACTCTTCTCTGCACCAGTTTTAGTATTTTTTACGGTGTAGCTAGTTATTTGCGCAGCGCGCGCATTGGCAGGTGGATCAAAGCGAATGATCGCTGAACTATCTGAAACAAGAGCTTGTGCGTTACGAACTTGCTGTGGAATTCCAACGGCAATACCCACAGGCGGCTTGTTTCGTAGATCTTGCATCATCGCCAGTAATAGCGGCCCTGGCTCATGGAAAATTTCTCCCGCATCGAGATTAGGAGTCATCGCCGCATCTTTACCTGCGTTAGAAAATGTTGCTTCATCTAAATGGCTAACAGAAGAACCATCTTCATATTTCTTAGGGGTATATAGAAGTGGCTTTACACCGCCATTTGCTGCAACTCCGAGGGGTCCTGACCAAACTAACTTCGAAGTTAACGCTTCACCAAGTTCTAATGAAGGTGAGGGAAGATCTGAAAGTCTGCGCCCATCTCCTGTTTGAACATAAGCGGTATATGGAGTTGGTTGATCAATCGAACCGTAACCAAAGAAATCGTCGTAACTATCTGTTGAGAGAAATCCAAGTCCGTGTGCCATTTCATGGAGAATTGCAGATTGCAGATCGTATTCAGATCTACTTGGACCGGATCCAGTACCACGGTACCAATTTGCTAACGAGTTCACGGTGATAATCATTTCGGGGTTATCGCCATCTAAATCTTTACCGGCAAGTGCATTTGCTAACGCTGATGGATACCAGAGACTGGAATCTGGGGCGCCTTTAAAATTTGAGAAATAACTTCCAGGTCGGGCACTTCCTAAGACACTATACGAAGAAGATCTTCCCCAGGTTGCCTCAATATAAATCGGAACGCTGGATTCGAAATTTGCCGCCCAGACATCTACAGCGGCTTGCACCTGAACCTTGGTCCATTCTGGAAAGTTGTTGTACTTAACAATTATCTTTGATTTCTTCTCTAACTTTCCAACTTTAGGAGTTGGAGATTGGAGAATGTTTGTAGCAGGGCCGGCATAAACATTGCCCCATTGCTTTGCAGGGCGAACCAGAACTAAAGCATCTGCCGATGTCGGAGTAACTAATCCCAGAAAAAGCGCGGAGATCGCTGTGAGTATGGCAACAGAGCGAGTGGGAATTCGCATTAATTTCCTTGCCATAGCGCCTAACGCTATCAGGATGCGAGAATGTCGCCATGACCCCCAAGTCTCACGCCGATATGGCAGAAGTAGATTTCACAGAAGTTATCTCAAGGATGAAATCTGAGCGACCAATTACCTTGGATTTCAATACTTCTGCACCGCGCCCAGAACCAACCTTGGATGAAGCGCGCGCTGAGTTAGCAAATTCGATCGGGGAAATAGCTCACAAGGTTTTCTCAAAGAAGTATGGTCCTTTAGTCGGAACCGTCACAAAGACAACCGCTGAAACTTTGTTGAAGAACGCGGAAGAGAACCTTTATCGCGCCAAAGGTGATGCCACCTTAATCATTCAAGAGTTAGTAGATCGAGCATTTACATCACCAAAGAAAAAGAAGAAGTGAAGCCGGTAGTTACAGTTTATTCGCGCAGCGGATGTCATTTATGCGAAAACGCTGAAGCAACTTTGGCGGGGCTGATAGAAGAACTCAATTTTGATTTAGAGATAAAGCTAATTGACGGTAGCGAAGAGCTAGAAAAGTTATATGGACACGAAGTTCCGGTGATTCATATTGATGGCGAACACCACGATTTTTTCAGAGTGGATGTAGAGCGTTTTAAATCTTGCCTTTATACACATCGTCAGCGTCAATAATTTGGTACGAATAACCTTGTTCAGCAAGGAAGCGTTGGCGGTTTTGCGCGAAATCTTGATCGATAGTGTCGCGCGAAACAACTGAGTAAAACTTGGCACCGCGGCCATCCGCCTTGGGACGCAAGATTCGCCCTAAGCGCTGCGCTTCTTCCTGACGAGAACCAAAAGCACCAGATACCTGAATCGCAATAGTTGCCTCAGGTAAATCAATAGAAAAATTGGCGACTTTTGAAACAACTAAACATGTGATCTCGCCGGTGCGAAATGCAGCAAAGAGTTTTTCACGCTCTTTGATTGGTGTTTCACCTTTAATTACCGGAACGCCAAGAGTTTCAGAGAGATCATCCAACTGATCGATATATTGACCGATCACAAGAATTTGCTCGCCAGCATGTAGACCTACAAGTTCTTCAACAACATCACGTTTAGTGCGGGTAGTTGCGCAGTATCGATAACGCTCTTCAGGCTCAGCGGTCGCGTATAAAAGACGCTCTGCTTCAGTTAGATTTACACGTACCTCTATACATTCAGCAGGTGCGATATATCCCTGCGCTTCAATCTCTTTCCAAGGAACATCAAAGCGCTTTGGACCAATTAGGGAAAAGACTTCACCCTCCATGCCATCTTCGCGAACTAACGTTGCGGTAAGTCCTAAACGGCGGCGCGATTGAATATCAGCGGTAAAGCGAAAGATCGGCGCTGGAAGTAAGTGAACTTCGTCGTAAATGATTAGGCCCCAGTCGTGAGTATCGAAGAGATCAAGGTGTGCGTAAACACCGTTTTTCTTCTTAGTCATAACTTGATAAGTCGCAATTGTGACCGGGCGAATCTCTTTCTTAGCACCTGAGTATTCGCCGATCTCATCTTCATTAAGCGTTGTGCGACGAAGGAGTTCTTCACGCCATTGGCGCGCTGCAACTGTATTTGTAACCAAAATCAAAGTTGTTGCTTTGGCATGAGCCATTGCTGCAGCACCGACAATTGTCTTTCCCGCACCGCAAGGAAGAACAACAACGCCAGACCCACCATGCCAGAAACCTTCGGCTGCTAACTCTTGATATGGACGAATCTTCCAATCGCTCTGCTTTAAAGCGATTTCATGTGCTTGGCCATCTACATAACCTGCGAAATCCTCAGCTGGCCAACCTAAACGAAGTAGTGATTGCTTAATCGCACCACGTTGGCTGGGATGAACTGCAATTGTTTCTGGGTCAATTCGCACACCGAGAAGTGGTGCAATCTTCTTGGCGCGAATAACTTCTTCAAGCACACCCACATCGGTTGTTACAAGAATCAAGCCATGTACCGGGTCAGCTTCAAGGCGCAAACGGCCGTAACGCGACATGGTTTCGGCAACATCTACAAGCAATGAATGCGGAACTGCGTAACGTGAATATTTAATCAAAGTATCGATAACTAACTCAGCATCATGGCCGGCAGCACGCGCATTCCATAAACCAAGGTTTGTTAAACGGTAGGTATGAATATGTTCTGGCGAGCGTTCAAGCTCAGCAAAAGGTGCAATAGCGCGACGACATTCAGTCGACATTGGATGATCAATATCTAGCAAGAGCGTCTTATCGCTCTGAACAATTAGCGGGCCTTCGCTCATTTCAAGAGATCCTTCATTAGAGCATGCAGAAGCGCACTTCGTTCTTCGATCGATTTCAGACTTAACCATTCATTTGGAGCATGTGCGCCGCCGCCAACTGCGCCTAAGCCATCAAGTACTTGCGCACCAGCTGCCGCGGCAAAGTTTCCATCGCTTGCGCCACCAACTTCAGCACAACCAAGAGGCGCCATACCGATCTCTTTTGCGACACGTTCTGCGCGCTCATAAAGTTCTTTAGTTGATGAAGGTTGCAGCGGTGGACGATTCAAACCACCAGTTACTTCAAGACGTGCTCCAGAAATCGTAGAAGGCAGCGCTTTAATCGCCTTATCAATTCGCTCTAATTCGGCCTGTGAGAAAGACCGAGCATCAATTTCTAGTACTGCTAAATCAGGAACCGTGTTTGCGCTATTGCCAGAACGCAGAAGTGTTGGAACAACTGTTGTTCCATGGGCTGGATTTTCTAGCGCAGATAACTTAAGAATTAAATGCGCGATTTCGACAGTGGCATTGACGCCCTTTTCTGGTTCAAGGCCAGCATGCGATGCCAGACCATGTGCGCTGACCTTGTACATCGCGGTGCCTTTACGCCCAGTCTTAACTTTTCCATTAAGCGAAGCTTCTAGAACTAATACTGCCTTCGCTTTGGCGGATAAATCCATAATCAGTTTGCGTGATGCAAAGCTTCCGGTCTCTTCATCAGTTGTTGCAATAAGTGCCACGCGATTGCCAACTTCAGAGATTCCCTTAAGCGCATAGAGGGCTTGGACAAATCCGGCCTTCATATCAAAGACGCCAGGGCCGCGAACTACATCGCCATTTACTTCCCAGAGCGGTGAATAAGAACCATGGGGCCAAACGGTATCCAGGTGAGCCAAAATTAAAATTTCAGGAGAATCTGA
>CAZLTK010000002.1:46285-55911 GCA_964562535.1 uncultured Candidatus Planktophila sp. | reverse complement strand
GAAGGTTACGAATTTGTTTACTCACCACATCTAACTAAGGCTGCGCTCTTTGAAAAGTCTGGCCACTTGCAGTGGTACTCAGAAGGTATGTATCCACCTATGGTGATGGATGAAGAGTTACATGCTGACGGCACTATTAAACGTGCTGGCCAGCAGTACTACATGAAGCCGATGAACTGCCCTTTCCACAATTTAATTTTTGCATCGCGCGGACGTTCGTATCGTGAACTCCCACTTCGCCTCTTTGAATTTGGAACTGTCTATCGCTACGAAAAATCAGGTGTTATTCACGGACTAACTCGTGCGCGCGGCTTTACCCAAGATGATGCCCACATTTACTGCACAAAAGAACAGATGGTGGGTGAGCTTGATTCGCTCTTAACTTTCGTACTTAACTTATTGCGCGATTACGGACTCGAAGATTTCTATCTCGAACTATCTACTCGCAACCCTGAAAAATCTGTCGGAGAAGATAGCGATTGGGCGGAGGCAACTGAAGCGCTACGTAAAGCTGCGTTAGCCCAAAATCTAGAACTCGTTCTCGATGAAGGCGGCGCAGCGTTCTACGGACCAAAGATTTCAGTTCAAGCTAAAGATGCCATTGGTCGCACTTGGCAGATGTCGACGATTCAAGTCGATTTCCAGTTGCCACAACGTTTTGAACTCGAATATTCAGCAACTGATGGAACACGTCAGCGCCCAGTGATGATTCACCGCGCTCTATTTGGTTCTATCGAGCGATTCTTCGGAGTGCTCACCGAGCACTACTCAGGAGCATTCCCGCCATGGTTGGCTCCTGTTCAAGTAACTGCCATCCCAGTTGCCGAAGCTTTTGCGGATTACCTCGCCTCGGTTGTGAAAGAGTTTAAAGCAGCGGGTATCCGTATCGATTTGGATGCCTCTGACGACCGGATGCAGAAGAAGATTCGCAATGCGCAGATGCAAAAGGTTCCTTATATGTTGATCGCAGGTGAAGAAGATCAACAAGCAGGCAAGGTTTCAATTCGCTATCGCAACGGTGAACAGAAGAACTCAATCGCTGTTGCAGATGCGATTGCCGAAATTCGTAGCGCAATTACAGAACGTAAACAGGTTTAAGTAATGCGCGAAGGCGACCAAGTAATTCCAGGCGGGGCAGGAATGCCCGATCGCTGGGAACGACTTTGGGCGCCGCATCGTATGGAGTATTTAAAGGGTGAGAACCGCCCGCTTGCTGGAAATGAAGTTACTTGCCCCTTTTGTGAAATCCCCAAGATGAGCGATGAAGAAGGCCTAATTGTTGCTCGCGGAACAAACGCTTATGTTGTAATGAATCTCTACCCGTACAACGCGGGCCACTTACTTATCTGCGCATATCGCCACGTCGCGGATTTAACCGATTTAAATCCTGACGAACGCAACGAAATCTTCGAGTTAAGTGCGCATGCGATGAAAACCCTACGTAAGGTTTCGGCGCCAGCAGGATTTAATCTTGGCATGAATCAAGGTGCGATATCAGGTGCTGGAGTCGCAGAACATATCCACCAACATATAGTTCCGCGTTGGTCAGGCGATGTTAACTTCATGCCGATAATTGGACAGACCAAGGTACTGCCAGTTCTTTTATCTCAAACCCGCGCCGAAATCGCACAAGCTTGGTAGTTAACTTCTTACCGCTCTTTCTATAAAGGCTTTCACAATATCCACACCAATTCCTTTGCTTATCACAACTGGAATCGCTGGAAAGAGTAAACCCGCCTCGAACGCGCTTTCTCCCGCATCCTCAACCGCTTCTAAATATTCACTTCTGAAATCTGCAACTAACTCTTTATGTTCCGCATCGCTATCTCTGCGTGAAGTAGGGCTTTGTGAGTAGTCGATAATTTCGAGCGTCTCAAGATCAATCAGTGCAGATGGATTTCCTGCATCGTCATGGAGAACTAAGTACGGGGTAACAAGCGGATCGAAGACTCGATTAGCAAGTAATACTGCATCATCGAAATCAGAGTCACTGCCTTCTAATTCATTTACAACAACCAAACGTGGCAATTGAAAATCTGTTAGCGCTGACCAAAGATCTATTGTTTCTTGATCGATGCCGGCAGCAGGATTAATTGCAAAGATAGCTAGTTCGCTCTCGGCTATTGGTTCATTGGATAGAACTGCACCGAAGAGTTCGGCTAGCGCTTTTGGTTGTGAGGAGACATGTCCATATATATGGATACGCGGATTAGCGCTATCTCTCTCTGAACTCACAGGCGTCAGAATAGGTGAAAATCCGCGGGGGAGCCTACGATGGACCTGATGTTAAGCGCCTCTTTAAAACCCGCAGTCACCCGCGCTATCAATCCGATCGCTCGCGGTGCCCTTGCCGTTGGTTTAACTCCAAATGCAGTCACCTTTATAGGAGCCATTGGCCTGGTGACTTCAGCGCTCTATTTCTATCCCAAGGGTGATTTTTTTATTGGAACTCTTGTTATCTCTTTCTTTGCACTGAGCGATCTATTTGATGGTGCAATGGCGCGAATCTCCCATGAAGGTGCCAGCGCATGGGGCGGATTTTTAGATTCAACAATCGATCGAGTTACAGATTCTGCGATTTTGGTTGGTTTAACACTTTACTTAGTAGACGTAGATGACGCATTAACTGCTGTCGTTATTGGTGCGCTAGTTTTTGGCTCACTCGTTCCATACATCAGAGCCAAGGCCGAAAGTATGCAAATCTCTTGTTCTGGTGGAATCGCAGAGCGAACCGAGCGTTTGATCATTTCCTTAACAGCGATTGGACTGGAAGGACTGGGAGTTCCTTACGCGCTAGCGATCGGCATTTGGCTTCTTCTAGTTCTCGCCGTGGTAACCGTTATCCAACGAATTTTGATTGTGAAGGCAGCGCTGTAACGCAATGAATTTTGATTTCGCAGTGGCAGGTGGGTACTTCGCAGGTTGGCGCATCGTTCGTGCTTTACCAGAAAAGTTTGCATATAAAACATTCGAAGCAATCGGTAAGTACGCACTTTCCCGTAATGGCGCACGCGTGAAAAGGTTGCGCTCTAATCTTTCACGAGTTTGCCCTACTTACTCTTCATCCGAAATGGACGAACTGATGCGCAAGGCGATGAGTTCTTATATGCGTTACTGGTGTGACACATTTAGATCGCCAGATTGGTCACGCGAGCGAATTGCTGCAACGGTCACTGTAGAAGGTGAAAATTTACTAACCGCGCCAATGAAGAACGGAACAGGCGTGGTAGTGGCGCTTCCACATGCAGGCAACTGGGACCATGCCGGATCGTACTTCTGCGGAATGGGATTTCCACTCGTAACTGTCGCTGAACGTTTAAAGCCAGAAGCGCTCTTCAATAAATTCTTGGAGTATCGCCAAAATATTGGGATGGAAGTGCTTGCACTTGATTCACGATCGATCGTCACCCTTCTTCAAAGGGCGCGCGAGGGTCGGTTGATCGCCCTTGTTGCTGATCGTGATCTTTCTAAGAGCGGTGTAGATGTCTCCTTTTTTGGGCATCCTGCACGAATGCCCGCTGGCCCAGCACTTCTTGCAATTAGGACTGGAATACCACTTATTACCGCATACGTTTCTTACACAGCTGCCGGAATTCACATCGTCTTCAATTCGGTGGAGATTCCAGCCAATGGAAGTGAAGAAGAGAGAGTTTCTCAAGTGGTGCAACGTTGCGCTGACCTCTTTGCGAAGGGAATCGCATCTTCTCCACAAGATTGGCATATGTTGCAACGAATCTGGACTGATGGAGATTTCCAGGAGCGCACCGCATGACTCTGAAAAAATTAAGGATCGGTCTAGTTTGTCCTTACGGATGGGACACACCAGGTGGCGTACAAAGCCATGTTCGCGATTTGGCCGAGTATCTAATCGCCAAAGGCCATTACGTATCTGTTCTAGCGCCAGTTGTTGATGAAGAGAAGGCTCCTGAATATGTAACAAGTGCGGGCAAACCTATAGCCATTCCCTATAACGGAGCCGTGGCGCGAGTTCTCTTTGGTCCAATTGCCTTTGCCAGAGTTCGCCAGTGGATCAGCAATGGAAAGTTTGATCTGCTACATCTACACGAACCTGCTATTCCATCAATTTCGTTATTGGCTTGTTGGGCTGCTGAGGGACCGATGGTTGGAACTTTTCACGCCGCAGCTAAGCGCCAGAAGGCGATCTTTGCAATTGGCCCAATCCTTGAGCCGGTGATCGAAAAGTTAACGGCGCGAATTGCGGTGAGCGAAGCTGCTCGTTCCACTCTGACCGAGCACCTAGAAACAGACGCGGTTGTGATTCCTAATGGTATTTATGCTGATCGATATCGTGATGGTGAAGTGCTAGATAAATGGAGCGGCAACACAATTGGTTTTATTGGCCGTTATGAAGAACCGCGTAAAGGTTTGCCTGTACTTCTTGAAGCACTGCCGATAATCGCCCGCTTTGCTCCAGATGTAAGAGTTTTAGTTGCTGGACCAGGCGAGAGTAAAGAGGTAATCGAAAGTATTGATCCTCAATTACGAGGCCGCTTCGAATTTTTGGGCAGAATTTCCGAGAAAGAGAAAGCCGATTTTCTCTCATCTGTCGCTATTTATGTAGCGCCAAATACTGGAGGAGAATCATTCGGAATCATTCTTGCCGAGGCATTAGCCGGGGGAGCGGCGGTACTTGCCAGCGATATCCCTGCATTTGATTCACTGCTTGGCCATGGAAAATTCGGTGCGCTCTTTGCTTCAGAAGATCCGCAAGATCTGGCGCGCGTTGCTATTGATCTGTTGCGTGATACCGAAAAACGTCGTGAACTAGCTAAACGTGGCAAAGAGTACGCACAAAGATTTGACTGGGATGTGGTTGCTGAAGATATTTATTCAATATACGAAATGGCGCTTGTAGGAAGTTCCGGCGTAACTCTTTCGTCAGAAAATCGCGCCTGGAATCGCTTCCTAGGAAGAGAAGGAAATTAAATGGAGAAGTATTTCTTTATTGCGCTAATTGTTATCTTCGCGATCTGGTATTTGTCGTATTCAGCAACAAGGCTAGATCGTCTACATAACCGGGTTGAAACTAGCTGGGCAAATCTTGACGGTCTTCTTCAGCGACGTGCAGCAGTGGCTCTAGAGATTGCTAAGAGCGAAATTGCTGACCCCGCTTCTTCGCTCCTCTTAACAGCGGCTGCACACCAAGCGCGAGATGCGCAAATGCGCGCACGTTCGCAAGCTGAAAGCGGACTATCTGGGGCGCTGGGTCTTTTGTTGCACGATGGACATTTGGTAAGTGGCTCAATAGAAAAGGATTTGTTGAGAGAACTCAGCGAGTTAACCGACAAGATTCGCGTCGCAATTGCGCTACACGTTGATGCCGTCAATCGCACACAAATGGTGCGACGTAAGCCCGTTTTTAGGATATTTCGCTTAGCCGGTCGGGCGCCGCTTCCTGTTACCTATGAGTTCGAAGCCGATGTTCTTTAAAAAGTTTGCCATCTCGATAATTGGAGTTACATCCATCTTTCTTGTTGGCTTGGGCTTTTTCTCCCCTGATCAGTTCTCGAAATTAGGTGAAATTGAAAATGTCTTCAAGGATCCTGAGCCGATTAACTCATTAAGTGGTCGCATCGGAAGCGATGGACCAATCCTGGTGGTAAAGATCGATGACACTCCGCCTGCACATCCACAAGCGGGTCTCGAAGATGCTGATGTCGTTTATATCGAGCAAGTAGAAGGTGGGCTCACCAGACTGGCTGCCGTCTTCTCCTCAACTATCCCGACGGTAATTGGACCTGTAAGAAGCGCGCGAATCTCAGATATAGAAATACTTGAGCAGTTTGGTCGTGTGGCCTTTGCTTACAGTGGTGCACAGAAAAAATTATTGCCAGTGATTGGCGCAGCAAACCTTGAGAACTTAGGAGCACAGCGCCAGTCACGCGAAATCTATACAAATGATCCGTTACGTAACGCACCGACGGCGATGATGCTCCAGGCGCAAACTTTGATGCAAAAAGTTAAGGAACAGCAACTTCCTGTTGCAATTTCGAAGAACGTTGGATGGAACTTTGCAGAATCCTTCGATACTGGAACGGCAATCGCCGCAGCTAAAGTTTCTTGGCCGGCAAATTCATACGATGCGGTCTGGTCAAATGCGGAGAAGCGCTGGCTGCTCTCACACAAAGGTGTTCCAAATATTGCAGCCAGTGGCGTTCATTTAGGTGCGAGTACCTTCGTAATTCAGATCGTTTCAATTACTCCATCTGAATATGGAGATAAGTTCGGAGGAGTAACGCCATTTACTGCAACCGTTGGTTCAGGCCGGGGATACATTCTTCGCGACGGTAAATACATTTCCGCGCTATGGGATCGTCCAACTCCTGAATCAGGAACTACTTGGAAAACCACTTCTGGAGTAGCGATTCCCTTCGCACCGGGGCAAATTTGGATCGCGCTAACCGATAAGGAACCAGTATTTACGCCTATTCCTTCGAAAATCCCCGCAGATGCGCCATCTGCTGCAGCAAAGTAGTATTAAGCCCTTAACTATTTGGATAGATATTTTTTAGGGAGTTAGCCATGTCAGAGGCAGTCGGAACAGCTCGCGTTAAGCGCGGTATGGCAGAGATGCTTAAGGGCGGCGTCATCATGGATGTCGTCAACGTTGAGCAGGCCAAGATCGCTCAAGATGCAGGTGCTTGTGCTGTTATGGCGCTCGAGAGAGTTCCCGCAGATATTCGCGCCCAAGGTGGCGTCGCACGCATGTCAGATCCAGACATGATCGAAAAGATTAAAGCTGCAGTGACAATTCCCGTAATGGCAAAGGCCCGCATCGGTCACTTCGTCGAAGCGCGCATTCTCGAATCTCTAGGCGTTGATTACATCGACGAATCAGAAGTTTTAACCCCAGCAGATTTTGAAAACCATATTGATAAGTGGGATTTCAAAGTTCCTTTCGTATGCGGTGCAACCAACTTAGGTGAAGCGCTCCGTCGAATTAATGAAGGCGCTGCAATGATTCGCTCCAAGGGCGAAGCAGGTACTGGCGATGTTTCCAATGCCATGATGCATATGCGCAAAATTGGAGCAGAAATCCGCCGCCTATCTTCAATGCGCGAAGATGAACTCTATGTCGCCGCTAAAGAACTGCAAGCCCCTTACGCTTTAGTTAAAGAAGTAGCCGAGACTGGAAAACTTCCTGTAGTTCTATTTACTGCAGGTGGTATTGCAACTCCTGCCGATGCAGCGTTGATGATGCAGATGGGCGCTGATGGCGTTTTCATCGGATCAGGAATCTTTAAGTCAGGCGATCCTGCAACTCGCGCAGCTGCTTGCGTTAAAGCAACTACATTCTTTGAGGATGCCAAAGTAATTGCCGATGCCTCACGTGGTCTTGGTGAAGCGATGGTTGGAATCAATGTCGCTGATCTTCCAGCACCACACCGCTTAGCTGATCGCGGCTGGTAGTTAATTAGAAAATGAAGATTGGCGTTCTCGCTCTTCAAGGTGATTTTCGCGAACACCTCGTAGCAGCAAAGAGCGCTGGCCATGCTGCGCTAACTGTGCGTCGCCCAGAAGAGCTTGCTGAAGTAGATGCGCTAATTCTTCCTGGGGGAGAATCAACAACGATTGCACATCTTGCAAATACCTTTAACTTGATGCAGCCAATAAGAGATCGAATCAAAACAGGTATGCCGGTCTATGGATCATGCGCAGGAATGATTCTTTTAGCTGATCGAATTATTGATGGATCTGATGGCCAAGAAACTTTCGGTGGCATTGATATGACCGTGCGAAGAAATGCCTTTGGTCGCCAAGTCGATTCCTTTGAAAGCGATCTTGAATTTCAAGGTGACAATCTTCACGCGGTCTTCATTCGCGCGCCGTGGGTAGAAGAAGTCGGCGCAACGGTTGAGGTCCTAGCATCAGTGAAAACTGCGAAGGGATCACACGCGGTTGCCGTTCGACAAGGAAGGCTCTTGGCAACCTCATTCCATCCCGAGTTAACCGGAGATTTACGCGTACATCGCTACTTCTTTGATCAAGTCTGTACAGGCGCGATAAAGTAAGCGAAGTGAAGTACGCGGTTTAGATACCGCTCAACGAGAGTGAAAGTTTGAGGTTACGCCATGTCAGGCCATTCCAAATGGGCAACGACAAAGCATAAGAAAGCGGTAATCGATAGTCGCCGTGCAAAGAACTTTGCAAAACTGATTAAAGCTATTGAAGTTGCATCGCGTAATGGTGGACCAGATGTTGATGGTAATCCAACCCTCTTTGACGCAATCGCAAAGGCGAAGAAAAACTCGATGCCCGCCGATAATATCGAAAGAGCAGTGAAGCGCGGCGCTGGACTTGAATCCGGTGGCTCAGACTGGCAGACAATTATGTATGAAGGTTATGGTCCAAATGGCGTTGCGATCATGATCGAATGTTTATCTGATAACCGAAATCGCGCTGCTTCAGAAGTTCGCGTAGCTGTTACTCGCAACGGTGGTTCGATGGCAGATCCTGGATCTGTTTCCTATCTCTTTAATCGCAAAGGTGTAATCATCATTGCTAAGGCGGAGTCGGTAACAGAAGAGAAAATTCTCGAAGCTGTTCTTGAAGCCGGTGCCGAGGAAGTTAACGATTTAGGTGAATCTTTTGAGGTTGTCTGTGAGGCTAGCGATCTTGTTGCGGTTCGCACAGCGTTGCAGAACTCTGGCCTTGATTACGAATCGGCCGATTCATCATTCTTGCCATCGATGTCCATTCCCTTGGATGCAGAAGGTGCGACCAAGGTCTTCGAACTCATAGACGCCATTGAAGAGTTAGATGATGTGCAGAATGTTTACAGCAACTTCGATGTCTCTGACGAGGTTATGGCGAGCCTTTCCTAGCTCTTTGCGGACTCGGACATAGGCTTTGAAGTTATGAGCCAAGCGACGCTGAGAGTTTTGGGTATCGACCCAGGCCTTACGCGCTGCGGCATAGGGGTTATTGAAGGCCTACCTGGATCACCACTTAAGTTGCTTAGCGTGGGAGTGATCAAGACTCCAACCGAAAACGCGCTAGAGCAACGTCTCTTGCAACTCGAAGAAGAGATCACTAATTGGGTAAGCAAATATCAACCAGATCGCATCGCAGTTGAAAGAGTTTTTTCGCAGCACAATGTTCGTACCGTGATGGGAACTGGTCAAGCAGCGGGTATCGCGCTATTAGTTGCAGCGAAAGCAGGTATTCCAGTTGTCATGCACACACCAAGTGAAGTCAAGGCTGCCGTAACTGGCTCAGGTCGAGCTAATAAAGTGCAAGTCGCCGAGATGGTTAAAAGGTTGCTTTCCTTAACCGAGATTCCTAAACCAGTTGATAGCACCGATGCCTTGGCGCTAGCGATCTGCCATATTTGGCGCGGTGGTGGAAATAGCAAAATTGAAGCGGCACTTGCTGCTGAAAAATCACGGCTAGCCAAGTTGGTTCGCAAATGATTTCACTTGTTAACGGCGTCGTCCGCGCTATTTCGCTAGATAAGGTCATTGTTGAAGTCGGTGGAGTCGGTTTGTCTTTGGCAGTTACACAGAAGACAACTGCTCAGCTAAACATTGGCGTGCAAGCGCAGTTGTTCACCACTTTGGTGGTTCGCGAAGATGCGCTAACGCTTTACGGATTCTTAGAAGACG
>CAZLTK010000002.1:30450-46185 GCA_964562535.1 uncultured Candidatus Planktophila sp. | reverse complement strand
ACCACTTTGGTGGTTCGCGAAGATGCGCTAACGCTTTACGGATTCTTAGAAGACGGAGATCGCGCGCTCTTCGAATTAGTTCAGACTGTTAGTGGAATTGGTCCAAAGGTTGCGCTCTCCATTGTTTCAGCGCTCTCACCATCGCAGTTAGCCGTTGCTGTAGCCCAAGAAGATATTTCGGCGATCGAGAAGGTGCCAGGCATAGGTCGCAAGGGCGCACAGCGTTTAATCCTTGAGTTAAAGGGCAAGTTAACTGATTTTGGAACTTCATCAAAGAGCGATCGCCATCAACCTGTATGGCGTGAACAATTAACGAGCGCACTTGTTTCACTTGGCTTTAACGCTAAGGATTCAGATGCGGCAATTTCACAAGTAGTAGCACGGCTTTCTGAAGATGGCGTCGATGCGCAAACACTTGAACTCTCCGATCTCTTAAAGCGCGCACTTTCGCAAGGTGGGCGTTAAAGTGGCTAACGATATGAGCGATAATCGTTTAGTAGCGCCAGAATTTAGTCAGGATGACTCAGCTGCCGAACATGCGCTACGTCCAAAGACTCTCAATGACTTTATCGGTCAGCATCGAGTTCGAGATCAGATAGATGTCTTGTTATCAGCAGCGCGATCACGCGGCTCCGCTGCCGATCACATCTTGCTTAGCGGTCCTCCCGGTTTAGGAAAGACAACCCTTGCTTTGATTTTAGCGAGCGAAATGCAAACACCGATTCGCATAACCAGCGGTCCTGCGATCACTCATGCTGGAGATTTAGCTGCGATTTTATCTTCTCTGGTTGAAGGGGAAATTCTCTTTTTGGATGAGATTCACCGTTTGCCAAGACCTGCCGAAGAACTTCTCTACCTTGCAATGGAAGATTTCCGCGTTGATGTTGTCGTAGGTAAAGGACCAGGAGCAACTGCGATTCCATTACAACTACCGCGCTTCACATTAGTTGGAGCAACTACTCGCGCAGGATTACTCCCTAGTCCGCTAAGGGATCGTTTCGGCTTTACTGCACATCTAGATTTCTATGAGTCCACTGAACTTGCTGAAGTAATTCGTCGTAGCGCTGCTTTGCTACAACTGACAATTGAAGAAGAAGCAGTTCTTGAAGTTGCAGGCAGGTCTCGCGGCACGCCACGTATAGCCAATCGTTTATTGCGTCGCGTCCGTGACTATGCCCAAGTTCGTACGAGTGGCGGAGCCGGCAATAAAGCAGCCAATGATTTAACTCATGGCGATGCGATGGCGGCGCTAGAAATGTATGAAGTAGATGAGAAAGGTTTGGATCGACTAGATCGTTCAGTCCTGACTGCTCTCATCGAGCGATTTAATGGGGGACCGGTAGGTCTTTCAACGCTGGCGATTGCAGTGGGTGAAGAGACGGAAACGGTCGAAGCAGTAGCTGAGCCATTCTTGGTAAGAAATGGTTTTATGGCCCGCACTCCGCGGGGTCGTATAGCCACCGAACTCGGGTGGCGCCATTTAGGGCGAACCCCTCCTGTTGGGATCGCAACCCTTTTCGACACGCCCGCGCCCAACGCATAGACTCTGCTCTTATGTCCACACCAAATAAAACTGTGAAGAGCCCTGCCCGCTCTGGCCGCGCCCTTTTGATTCTGGCGCTAATTATCTTCGGTCTACTTGCAACCACCTTTATCCAAGGTGTTTCATCGGTCAAGCTAGGACTCGATCTTCGCGGTGGAACCAGCGTGACGCTGCAACCCCGAGCATCAAATGACTCCAACAAGGTAACTTCTGAGGCGATTGATCAAGCAGTCTCAATTATTCGCCAACGCGTTGACTCAATTGGCGTAGCAGAAAGTGAAGTAACTGCTCAAGGAAGCGGAACCAATCGACAGATCGTAATCTCTGTTCCAGGAGATAGCGGACGCCGCGTTGTGGATCTCGTTGGTCAAACTGCAGAGCTACGTTTTCGTCAGGTACTAGCAGAAGGTTCTGGCATATCAAATCCTGCAGACACTTCAACTGCTGCAACACCTGCAGCCGGTGTCAGCGCTGATCTCAATGCGAAGTACGCCGCACTTGATTGCACCGATCCTGCTAGTCGCGAAGGTACTGGCGCTGATAGTCCGGCCGACACAATTGTTTCTTGTTCACGCGATGGCGGTGCAAAGTACATTCTCGCTCCAGCCGAAGTTCTCGGAACTCAAGTCTCTTCCGCCGAGGCTGGATATGACCCATCACAAGGGCTTGCTTGGTTTGTTTCTCTAACCTTCAATGGCGATGGCACAAAGGCATTTGGTGCGCTGACTAACCGCGTAACTTCGCTGCAATCACCACTCAATCAAGTTGCGATTGTCCTCGATGGTTTAGTCGTTTCTGCTCCAAGAATTAATGAAGCAATTCCATCAGGAAATGCTCAGATCACTGGCTCTTTCTCACAAGTTGAAGCGCAAGATCTGGCAAACGTTCTTAAGTACGGAGCGTTGCCGTTGGCATTTGACCGCGGTGAGGTGCAGCAAGTTTCACCAACTCTGGGCGCTGACCAGTTAAGTGCTGGTCTTTTGGCTGGCGCGTTGGGTCTTGGTTTAGTTCTTATCTACTCACTTCTTTACTATCGCGGACTTGGACTCGTAGTAGTTGGTTCACTTGCGCTAGCAGCTGCAATTGTTTACCTACTCTTCCTGGTACTCGGTGAAACTATTGGATTTACTCTCACCTTGGCAGGTATCGCAGGTGCCATTGTGGCGATCGGTGTTACCGCAGACTCATTTATCGTATTCTTCGAACGTATCCGCGATGAAGCGCGTGAAGGCCGTTCTATCCGCTCGGCGGTTGAAAGTGGTTGGGCTAAGGCGCGTCACACGATCTTGGTTGCAGATGCTGTTTCTCTGATTGCGGCTGCTTTGCTCTACTTCTTCGCAGTTGGTGGCGTACGGGGATTTGCTTTCACTCTAGGTCTTACAACATTGGTCGATTTAATTATCGTCTTCTTCTTCACCAAGCCAATGGTGAGCATCTTGGCTGGAGTTAAATTCTTCTCTTCCGGTCATCCGCTTTCGGGGCTATCGCCCAAGAGCATCGGAATGAAGAATTATAGAACTGCATCAATCACAACTGATTCAACCAATTCTGTTTCAGCCAAAACTGATACAACCAATTCTGTTTCAACATTGGAGGCATAAGCCATGGTAAAACTCTCAGGTCTTGGTGGTCGTCTTTACTCTGGCGAAACTTCATTTAACATCGTTGGTAATCGCCGTCGTTGGTACTCAGTCTCAGCAATTTTCATCTTGCTATCAATCGGTGCTCTCTTGATTCAAGGTCTCCACCTTGGAATCGAGTTTAAGGGTGGTTCTTCCTATACAGTAAATAAAGCGGGCACTACTGTTGAACAAGCTCGCGCTGCAGTCGCAGATGTTGATATTCCAGGAGAAATCATTGTTCAGAAGATCGGTGATGACAAAGTTAAGGTTCAGACCGGCGCGCTTTCTGCGGCACAGTCAGCGGCAGTAGAAAAAGCTTTGACTATCGCCTTTAACGTGCCGCTTGAATCAATCGATACTCAGTTGATCGGACCTTCATGGGGTAAGGAAATTACCAAGAAGGCGCTCTACGGACTTATCGCATTCTTAATCGTAATCATGATCTTCTTGACGATGATCTTCGAACCAAAGATGGCAGTTTCTGCGATCGTGGCCGTTGTTCACGACGTCTTTATTACAGTTGGAATCTATGCACTCGTCGGGTTCGACGTTACTCCCGCAACTGTGATCGGATTCCTAACGATCCTTGGTTATTCGCTCTATGACACCGTTGTTGTATTCGACAAGGTTCGCGAGAACACTAAATCTGTTGCTGCAGTTGGAAAATTCACATACTCACAAGCGGCAAACTTGGCTGTTAATCAGACAATCGTGCGTTCTGCCAACACCTCTTTGATTGCACTTCTTCCAGTCGGAGCGATCCTCTTTGTAGGTGCTGGCTTACTTGGCGCCGGAACCCTCAAGGATCTATCGCTTGCTCTGTTTATCGGGCTTGCAGTTGGTACTTACTCTTCAATATTTATCGCTCCACCATTCCTGGCTTCACTTCGCGAGAAGGAACCAGCGATGCAGGCACTTGCAAAGCGAGTTGCTTCGCGCGGGGGAGCAGAACCAGTAGCAGTTTCATCGTCTGCAAATAACGAGAGAGCGGCGATACGCCCAAGCGTTGGTCGCGGACCTCGCAATCAACCAAAGCGCAAGGGTCGCAAGTAAGGCGCAGCCTTTGAACGCTCTAGTTGCACCATTACTAGCAACACTTAAGGAGAGCCACCCAACAAGTCGGCTCTCTGATGTTGAGCGCGCTTTTGAAATCGCAAAGCAGGCCCATGTAGGCCAAATGCGCAAATCCGGTGAGGAGTACATAACTCATCCTGTTGCGGTTTCGCAGATTCTTGCTGAGCTTGGTTTGAATGACACAACAATAATCGCCTCCCTTCTGCACGACACCATTGAAGATACGCCTTACTCGCTCACTCAATTGCGTGCTGATTTCGGCGACGAGATCGCCAACTTAGTCGATGGCGTAACCAAGTTAGATAAGTTAACTTACGGTCCAACTGCTGAGGCCGAAACGGTTCGCAAGATGGTCGTTGCCATGTCACGCGACATTCGAGTTCTAGTGATAAAACTTGCAGATCGATTACATAATGCGCGCACTTGGAAGTTTGTTAGCACTGAGAGCGCTGAGCGAAAAGCACGTGAAACTTTAGATATCTATGCCCCTCTAGCGCATCGCTTGGGCATGAATGCAATCAAATGGGAGCTCGAAGATCTCTCCTTCGAGGTTTTGGAACCTAAGAAGTTTGAAGAGATTTCGCGGTTAGTTGCGGAGCGTTCACCATCACGCGATGCGCTGTCGCAAGAGGTAATTGATGCGGTGCAAAGTGATTTAGATCGGGATGCGATCACAGCGACAGTTACAGGGCGCAAAAAACATTATTTCAGCGTCTATCAAAAGATGGTGGTTCGAGGACGCGATTTCAACGATATCTATGACTTGGTTGGCATTCGCGTCTTGGTAAATGATGTAAAGGATTGCTACGCGGTGCTTGGTTCGATTCACGCTCGCTGGTCGCCTGTGCCAGGACGATTTAAAGATTACATCGCGATGCCTAAATTCAATCTTTACCAGTCGCTACATACGACGGTGATTGGGCCAAACGGTAAGGCGATTGAAATCCAGATCAGAACTTTTGAGATGCATTCCCGCGCTGAATTCGGTATCGCAGCACACTGGAAGTACAAGCAAGGCAATGAGTCAAAGAACTCTTCACCAGAGATGCTTTGGCTACGCCAGTTGCACGAGTGGCAGAAAGAGACTGAGGATCCTTCAGAATTCCTGGAAGCGCTTCGCTTTGATTTAGGCAGTCCCGAAGTCTTCGTATTTACTCCAAAGGGGAGCGTGATTGCTCTTCCTGGTGGTTCTACACCGGTCGATTTCGCATACTCAGTGCATACAGATGTCGGAAGCAAGTGTGCTGGAGCAAAAGTAAATGGTCGCTTAGTTCCGCTTGATACCCGTCTGGTCAACGGCGATGTAATCGAGATCGTTACCAATAAGAGCGAGAACGCAGGGCCATCACGCGATTGGCTTAACTTTGTTAAATCTCCTCGCGCTAGATCAAAGATTAAGGCGCATTTCAGTAAAGAACGTCGCGAAGAAGCCATTGATGCTGGTCGCGAGTCAATCGCGCGCCAAATGCGTAAAGCGGGACTTCCACTTCAGAAAATCTTTGCAGGACATTCGTTGCTGGAGTTAGCGCACGAACTGCGCTATCCCGATATCTCTGCGCTCTATAGCGCTGTAGGAGATGGACATGTTTCGGCAGCTTCCATTATTGAAAAGTTAGTTGTGTCGCTAGGCGTGGAAGATTCGCACCCTGAACCAACTATCGATGTTATTCCAACCGGATCGCACTCAATTAGACGTTCGAGTAGCGCAATCGAAGTTGAAGGTGTTGGCGATGTACTAGTAAAGCTAGCCCGCTGCTGTACGCCAGTTCCGGGAGATGGAATTATCGGATTTATCACCAAAGGAAGTGGCATCTCAGTCCATCGCGATGATTGCATCAACGCTGCTGACTTGCAGTTAAATCAAGGAGAACGAATCGCTAAGGTGCGCTGGCTCGATGGTGCCGGAAGCGTTTTCCTAGTTAATATTCAAGTAGAGGCGCTAGATCGATCACGTTTGTTGGCAGATGTAACGAGAGCGCTATCTGAACAGCATGTAAATATTTTAAGCGCCGCGGTAAATACCTCAAAGGATCGAACCGCGATCAGCAAGTTCACCTTTGAAATGGCAGATGCCACGCATCTTGACTCTGTTTTAGCTGCTGTACGCGCCGTGGAAGGCGTTTACGATGTCTATCGCAACTAACTAGATGGTTTTAAGAAAGTAAAGTTTAGTTAAATTCAGCGAGAGACTTTTCAGCCTCGGCCAACCAGACCTTACGTGCAGCAGCTGAATCAAGGGCTTCTTGCGCCTTCTTCGCATTACCTGCAGCGGTTGATTTCGCAGCAATCTTCTCGTAGTTAGCGATTGAATCAGATAATTGCTTAACGACATCAGCGGCGCGAGCCTTCGCTGCTGGATCGGTCTTGCGCCAAATCTCAGCCTCAGCGCTCTTAATCGCTTCTTCGACCTTAGCTACTCGCGCATCCATTGCTGCTCGCTTATCGCGATGAGTAATGCCGATCTTTTCCCATGAGCGAGAAAGTTCGCGGAACGAGTTCTTCGCAGCTTTTACATCAGTAAATGGCACTAGCGCCTCAATTTGAACTATCAACTCTTCGCGCTTGGCAAGGTTTGCAACCATTGAAATTTCGCGTTTTTCAAGATCAGCGTTCTTTGCGGTGAAGAAGCGATCTTGCGATGCTTTGAACTTAGCCCAAAGCTTGGCGTCTTCACTTGGCTTACCGCGACCGGCTGCCTTCCATTGATCCATGAGAGTTTTGAAAGCACGCGCAGTGGCAACCCAATCCGTTGAAGTCGCGAGTTTAGAAGCCTGCTCAACAAGTGCTTTCTTAGCCGCAGATACCTTGGCCGTTGTCTCTTCTAGCGTTGCGAAGTGGGTTCTACGACGCTTATCAAATTTATTGCGTGATGCAGAAAAACGCTTCCAAAGTTCTCCATCTACTTTCTTATCTAGTCGAGGAGCTGACTTCCACTCTTCGAGCAATGTCTTCAGGCGATCGCCGGTGACTTTCCAGTTTTCAGAGAGCGCTAGTGATTCTGCCTCCGCAACAATCTTCTCTTTCTCAACTAAAACTTGTTCGCGTCGTGCAGCCTTTGCCGCAGCCTCTGCGACCTTCTTCGCTTCATATGCTTCGCGATGGCCTTCAATGAGTGGTTCAATCTGTTCAACTGAGACAGCAAGTGCGGCCAGGTCACCAACACCATTTAATTCGCGAACTTGCTGGCGTAATTTCTTGACTGCTTCATAGGCGTCATCTGGAACCATGGCACCGCTTGTGATGCGGGCTGCGGTCAGCGCAACCTCGGATGCTAGGGCTTCGAATTTTCTTACAAAATATTGCAACGCTTCTTCAGCGGTTTTTCCGGGATATGAACCAACGGCTTTTTCGCCTTCTGGAGTACGAACATAAACCGTGCCATCTTCTGCGACTCGACCGAACTTTGATGGATCTCCAATTAGCGCAGATGCTGCACTTGCATTGGCTGGTGTGATGTTGATTGATCCTGGATTGATTTGCTCGGTCATAGTGTTCCCTTTCAGCGCGTCGGCGATTTCGCCTTCGTTGTTTGAGTGTGCAGATGAGGTCTTGCGGAGATAAAAGGTACCCTGTCTTACTTATTGGGGAAAGTTTGCGCCTATTTGCGCGCGAAAATTAGGGGGTGAGGCGATGTTAGTTACCTCTTTCGTAGCCCCTATGTTTGCCACAAACTGTTGGGTGATCGCCGCAGGTCCTGGCCAAGAGTGCATCATCGTCGATCCAGGTATGCCAGACATATCACATGAGATCGAAGATCTCATCGCCCAACACGGTTTGAAACCGGTTGCATCTCTAATCACCCACGGCCATCTTGATCACACATTTTCAGTTAAGCCACTTGCTGATGGCTATGGCATCTCCTCATATATTCACACCGAAGATCGCGACTTACTTCTTAGGCCACAAGCTGCACATGGGGCTGAATTCATAAAAACGCTTGACGCTATGAACTTTGAGGAACCAAATGAGGTTAAGAATTTAAGACATGGTGATCAGATCGAACTCTTGGATATGAAGATCACCGCTATCCATGCGCCCGGGCACACACGGGGGAGCACGATGTTTACAATAAATAACGAGCTTTTAATTACCGGCGATGTTCTATTTGCAGGGTCTATCGGACGCACTGATTTGCCATCAGGTTCGCATGAAGCGATGCAAAAGACGTTAAAAACAAGAGTTCTTCCGCTAGATGATGATCTTCGGGTCCTCCCAGGACACGGCCCAGAGACAACAATTAAATTCGAGCGAAAAAATAATCCATATCTGAAAGAATTACGAACATGAAGTACGAGAAGATCCAAGCGCCTAAAGGGGTAAGCGAATACGCCCCACCACTTTCGGCTGCCTTCGAATGGGTTCGCGAATCACTGATCTCACCTGCAAAGTTAGCGGGATATCAGTTGATGGAACTTCCCGTTTTTGAAGATACCGCGCTCTTCTCGCGAGGCGTCGGTGAATCTACTGACGTTGTTTCGAAAGAAATGTATACCTTTGAAGATCGTGGTGGACGCTCTATAACTTTGCGCCCCGAAGGCACTGCTGGTGTTATGCGAGCGGTAATAGAAAAGGGTTTAGATCGCGGGCAACTTCCCGTAAAGGTTTGGTACTCCGGCGCATTCTTCCGCGCCGAACGCCCGCAGGCGGGGCGCTATCGCCAGTTCTATCAAGTAGGAATTGAGGCTATTGGCTTAGATGATCCAGCCATTGATGCTGAAGTCATTGCGATCGCAGATCGGGGATTCAAATCTTTAGGTTTAAAGAATTATCGTTTAGAGATTACTTCGCTTGGAGATGCCCAATCACGAGCTGCTCATCGCGTTGATTTACTGCAATTCATATCGAAGTTGGATCTGGATGAGGCAACGGCGGCGCGTGCTGCGATAAATCCACTTCGTTTATTTGACGATAAAAGACCAGAGATGAAAGAGGCGATGGCTAAGGCGCCGCTCTTACTTGATTATCTCTCGGATGACTCTGCGGAGAACTTTAAGCTGGTAAAGAGTTATCTAGATTCACTTGGCATTTCATATGTAGTAAATCCCCGAATGGTTCGCGGATTGGATTACTACACAGGTACAACTTTTGAGTTCATTCATGAAGGACTTGGTGCGCAATCAGGAATTGGTGGCGGCGGACGTTACGACGGCCTGATGGAGATTCTTGGCGGTCAAGCACTTTCTGGAATCGGTTTTGGTCTGGGCGTGGATCGAGCACTTCTCGCAGCGCAAGCGGAGGGGGTTCTACTTGAAAATCAATTCTCATCAGATCTATTCATCATTCCCTTGGGCGATAATCAAAAGAGCGCGTCCTTATCAATCGCTACGAAATTGCGCGAGGCTGGAATTCGCACAGAGATCGCTTTTGGTGATCGCGCCTTGAAAGGTGCGATGAAGGCTGCCGATAAAAGTGGATCTCGCTTCGTAATCGTTCTAGGCGATAGCGAAGTAGCCTCAGGCAGCGTTGAACTCAAACGCATGAGCGATGGCAGCACGAGATCGGTTAAGATTGAGCAATTACAGAGCGTTCTTCTCGGGGATCTCTGACCAACGTTTTACAAATATTAAAGGCGGCTTTTTAATGTTACGTACTCACGATGCTGGCGCTCTACGCGCAAGCGATGCTGGTCAGACGGTAAGCCTGGCTGGTTGGGTTGCTCGCCGCCGCGATCACGGTGGTGTCGCATTTATCGACTTACGTGATGCCACAGGTTCTGTTCAAGTAGTTATTCGCGATGAGGCTTTAGCTGGATCACTTCGCGCCGAGTGGTGCCTACAGATAAAAGGCGAAGTTGTGCTGCGACCTGATGGAAATGCAAATTCTTCAAACCCAACCGGAGCAATTGAAGTTATGGGCGATGACATCGTCGTTCTTAGTGAGAGCGCAGCTCTGCCATTTCCTGTTGATAGCGGAAATGATTCAGAGATATCTGAAGAGGTGCGCCTTAAGTACCGCTATCTAGACCTGCGCCGCGAAAAGCCTGCTGCGAATATGCGCCTTCGCTCAAAGGTAACTTCAACAATTCGTCGTGTTATGGAAGATCTTGATTTCTTAGAGATTGAAACTCCATATCTGACGCGCAGTACGCCAGAAGGCGCACGCGACTTCTTAGTTCCAGTTCGTCTGCAACCCGGAAGTTGGTATGCGCTACCGCAATCTCCACAGTTGTTTAAGCAACTCCTGATGGTTGCCGGAATGGAACGCTATTACCAAATCGCACGCTGTTTTCGTGATGAGGATTTCCGTGCCGACCGCCAACCAGAATTTACACAACTAGATATTGAAATGTCTTTCATTGATCAGGCAGATATTTTGGCAGTTGCTGAAAAACTCCTGGTTAAGATTTGGAAAGAGGCGGTCGGTTTCGATATTCCAACGCCAATCCGCCATATGACATATGCAGATGCAATGCAGAACTACGGTTCAGATAAACCTGACCTTCGTTTCGGCTTGCAGTTAGTCGAACAGACTCAATTCTTTAAAGATACTGAGTTCCGAGTTTTTCAAGCTCCTTATGTCGGAAGCGTCGTTATGCCAGGCGGGGCAGCATCACCGCGTCGCGAACTTGATGCCTGGCAAGATTGGGCAAAAGCGCGTGGTGCCAAAGGCCTTGCTTACATCTTGGTAAATGAGGATGGAACTCTCGGTGGCCCCGTCTCAAAAAATATTTCTGAGAAAGAGACGGCAGGAATTGTTGCAGCAGCTGGAGCAAAGCCAGGAGATGCAATCTTCTTCGCTGCTGGTGAGCGTTCGGCATCTCTCTCACTTCTTGGCGCCGTTCGTTTAGAAATTGGCAAGCGTTGTAATTTGATCGCCGAAGGTGCTTGGGAATTCTTGTGGGTTGTCGATGCTCCAATGTTTGAACCAACGGACAATGGTGGATGGACAGCAGTGCACCACCCATTTACCGGACCAAAACCAGAGTTTGAAAAAACATTCGCATCTGATCCTGCCAATGCTTTGGCATATGCATATGACATCGTTCTTAACGGAACTGAACTCGGTGGCGGATCGATTCGTATCCATGATCGCCAGATTCAAAAAGATGTCTTCTCTGTCATTGGATTAAGCGATGAAGAAGCGATGAGCAAATTTGGATTCTTACTTGAAGCATTTAATTACGGTCCACCACCACATGGCGGAATCGCACTTGGCTTAGATCGCGTTTGCGCACTTCTAACCGGAAGCGACTCAATCCGTGAAGTTATCGCCTTCCCAAAGACAGCAAGCGGGGGAGATCCGCTTACTGGGGCGCCAACGCCGATTACTCCAGCACAGCGTAAAGAGAGTGGAATTGATGGAGTCACAAAGGTAGATAGCCAGAAGTAAGGGCTATCTCAGGTAGGCTAACGATATTAAGCGGATTATTAGTAGAGATTTAGTACAAGTTAAGTGAGGATGGAAATGGTTACCGGTCCAGGCGGAATAGCAACGATTATTGCGGCATGCTCACTACTTGTCATAGCCATAGCAATTTCTTACGCTGTAATCCGCATCGGTCGCCTAGTCGATGAGGCAAGAGCCTCACTTAAAGTTCTTACCGATGAGACTGCACCGTTAATTCACGAGTCAACTCGCACGGTGGAGCTAGTAAATAGCCCCCTTGAAAGTTTTGCACGCATAACTAAGAACGTAGAAGATGTAACGACAAAAGTTGCTGATGCAACGACAGGATTCATGGATAAGAGTGGTCCTGCGGTTAAGGTCGCAGGCGCGCTAATTAGCGCGGCTGGAATGAGTAAATCTCGCTCTAAAAAGAAGAAGAAGGCTGAGTGATCTCCCAACGTGGAATCCGCCGAGATACGTTCACGCTGGCTGCGCTTTTTTGAAAGCGATAACCGCGAAGGTTTAACTCATACTGTAGTTCCATCTGCATCTTTAATTGCTGATGATCCAAATCTCTTACTTGTAAATGCAGGAATGGTTCCATTTAAGCCCTATTTTCTTGGCGAGGTAACTCCTCCCTTTAAGCGTGCAACCTCGGTACAAAAATGTGTACGCACTCTTGATATCGATGAAGTTGGAAAGACAACTCGCCATGCATCTTTTTTCCAAATGTGTGGCAACTTCTCATTTGGTGATTATTTTAAAGAGGGTGCGATCGCCCTTGCTTGGGATCTTTTAACCCGTCCGACTTCAGATGGTGGTTACGGTTTTCCTGAAGATAAGTTATGGGTAACCGTTTATCTAACCGATGATGAAGCAGCCGATATCTGGCATAAAAAGATCGGCATACCTAAAGAGCGAATTCAACGCCGCGATATGGCAGATAACTTTTGGTCGATGGGCGTTCCTGGGCCTTGCGGACCTTGTTCAGAGATTTACTTCGATCGCGGACCTGCCTACGGAAAAGATGGCGGCCCAATCGCGGATGAAAATCGTTACTTAGAAATTTGGAACCTAGTATTCATGCAGAACGAACGCGGAGCCGGTGGCGGTAAAGATAGTTATCCAATTTTGGGCGAGCTTCCTGCAAAGAGCATTGATACTGGCCTTGGGCTAGAACGCACAGCTGCGCTATTGCAAGGTGTAGAAAATATCTACGAGATTGACACGACTTTGCAGATTTTGAATAAAGCGATGGAGCTGACAGGCATTAAATACGGCTCATCTGAGAAATCTGATGTTGCACTTCGTGTAATTGCCGACCATGCTCGAACATCCGCGATGTTGATTGGCGATGGAGTAACTCCTGGAAATGAAGGTCGTGGCTATGTCCTGCGTCGTATGATGCGTCGCACAATTAGAAATATGCGTTTGCTGGGTACCAATGATCCGATCATGTCGGAACTTACAGTTGCAGCTATCGGCGCAATGGGGCCGCAGTATCCAGAGCTAGTTACAGATAAGAAAAGAATCTTGGCGGTTTCGGTATCAGAGGAAGAGTCATTCCTGCAGACGCTAAAGAGCGGAACCCAAATCTTTGACATGGCTTCAACCGAGTTAAAGAAGTCTAAGAAATCGGTACTCCCTGGCGAAGAAGTCTTCAAATTGCATGACACTTATGGATTCCCTTTTGATCTCACCCTTGAGATGGCGCGCGAAGAAGGCTTAGAAGTCGATGAAGCTGGTTTCACGCGCCTAATGAAAGAACAACGTGATCGCGCTAAGGCCGATGCTAAGGCGAAGAAGAGCGGCCACACTGATCTGAGTGAGTACAAGAAGATCGCCGACAGTAAAGGCGCATCCGAATTCCTCGGTTATACAAAGACCGAGACTGAATCTCAGGTCAATGGAATTTTGGTTGACGGTATATCCGTAACATCTGCGCAATCGGGAAGCGATGTCGAGATAGTTCTAGATCGCACTCCTTTTTACGCTGAAGGTGGTGGACAGTTAGCCGATGGTGGACGCATTGTCTTAAGTAATGGTGCGGTTATTGAGATTGAAGACGTTCAAGCTCCAGTTACCGGATTATCTGTACATCGTGGTCGAGTGATCTCGGGTGAAGTTGGAGTAGGGGATAAGGGTCTAGCGACAATCGATCAAGAGCGTCGAGATGGAATCTCTCGCGCACACACTGCAACTCATATGGTTCATAAAGCATTCCGTGAAGTGTTAGGCGAGACTGCAACTCAAGCAGGATCGGAGAACTCACCGGGTCGTTTTCGTTTCGACTTCCCTTCAACAGGTGCGGTCTCTGAAGGCGTACTAAATGATGTTGAATCGCGCGTAAACACGCTTCTACTAGATAACTTAGAAGTAAGCGCAGAAGTAATGTCGCAAGATGAAGCGAAGAAGTTGGGCGCAATGGCGCTCTTCGGCGAAAAATACGGAGATCGCGTTCGTGTCGTTTCAGTTGGAGATTGGGCGCGCGAACTCTGCGGTGGCACACATGTCCAGCGCTCTGGGCAATTAGGTGTTGTAAAGCTGTTAAGTGAATCTTCAATTGGCGCTGGCGTTCGCCGCGTTGAAGCGCTAGTTGGTGTGGATGCTTATCGCTTTCTAGCGCGCGAGCATATCTTGCTCAATTCGTTAACAGCGCTAATCAAAGGCTCGCGCGTAGAGGAACTTCCAGAACGAATCTCAGATCTTCTGACTAGGTTTAAAGAGATTGAGAAAGAGCTAGCGCAGGTTAGATCCGCTGCGGCAATGGCTGATATTTCAAAGTTCGCTGCGGGTGCAAAGAAGATTGATGGTGCGACGTTTATTGCTAATCGCATTCCAGATGGGATAGCGGTAGATGACCTTCGTAAAATAGCGCTTGAACTTCGCAATCGTGAATCCGATAGCGTCGTAGCCTTGGTAAGCGTCGTCGAAGGCAAACCCGTGCTAGTCGTTGCCGCAAGTGATGCGGCTCGTGCACGCGGAGTAAAAGCAGGTGCACTGGTCAAGATCGGTTCAACAGTCCTGGGCGGTGGCGGTGGCGGTAAAGATGATTTCGCACAAGGTGGCGGAACTGAAATTTCGCAGATTGATAAAGCGTTACAAGCGATTGAACTCGCAATAAGCGGGAAGTAATGGCAAGGCTAGGCCGGCGGATCGCATTTGATTATGGCGATGTCCGTATCGGTGTAGCGATTTGTGATCCTGATGGTTTACTAGCTACGCCTTTGGAAGTTCTACAGAGTAAAGATCCCAAATTATTAGTCAAAATCAACGAACTTATTCAAGAGTACGAGCCAGTTAAGTTTTACGTGGGAGAGCCGAAGCAACTTAGCGGTGCTGATTCACTTTCAGCGGAGAAAGCTTTGAAGTTTGCCGAAAGCCTGAGCGCCACATTTGATATTGAAATAACTATGGTTGACGAGCGCTTATCTACGGTTTCGGCAAGTCGAAAGTTGCGAGACGCAGGAGTCGATGCCAAAAGCGCAAAAACTCTGATTGATTGTGCCGCCGCCGTTGCGATTCTTGAACAAGGGTTGGCACTTGATAAGAGATAGAAAAGTGCTAATTCGCGTTGCTTTAGCCCTGGCTTTTGTCTTTCTCTTTACTGCGGGAGTTCATGAGTTGCGCAAGACATCGGCCGCACCTGATTTTTCTTGTGCTGATAGCGCTCTCGCGTCAAAAGCGAAGACGGATGCAGATATTGCGATAGAGATCGGCGCAGGTGCGACTGGTTCGGATATTGCAGCTCAACTTTTTGAAAAAGGCGTTGTTAAATCAGCAAGGGCTTTTTTTGGTGTGGCAGTTGGAGATGTTCGTGCCGCCAAAATTGCACCAGGTTTACATATGATCTCGCCGAAACTTTGTGCGAAAGATGCCCTCGAACAACTTTTAGATAGCAAGCGAATTGCGGGGCTAATCAATATCGTCGAAGGTGAATGGAACTCTGAAGTCTTTGAGGATATGGTTAAAGCTGGATATTCGCGTTCTGAGATAAAGGAAGCGTTAGCTCAATTTAAGTTGCCAACGGGGTTCAAATCACTTGAAGGACTTCTCTTTCCTGCGCAATACTCATTTGCCAAGGGCACGACCGCATCCGTTGCAATTGCAACTATGGTTGAGCGGGCTCAGACTGAAATGAAGAACGCCGGGATACTAGAAACTCCAGGA
>CAZLTK010000002.1:0-30350 GCA_964562535.1 uncultured Candidatus Planktophila sp. | reverse complement strand
GTTGCACCTAATGACACTAGATTTACCTCATCGTTTGAAGAATTTGGCCTTTGGAAGGTTGAATATAAGAAGAATTTACGTGCTGGGCTATTTAAGAGTAAGGAGTGATTAAGTCATGAACGATAAGAGCTTAAAAGCTGCCGTACTAGGTTTTCCAATTGCGCATTCTCTCTCTCCGGTATTGCATGCCAAAGCCTTCGATTTGCTTGGTATCGCAGGTAGTTATGAAGCCATTGAAGTAGCAAGTGGCGGCTTGGCTGAGTTTCTAAAAAGCCAAGGTGCAAACTATGACTACCTCTCGCTGACTATGCCTTTAAAGGAAGAAGTATTGGTTATCGCCGAAAGCTCGGGAATTGAAGTTGACGAACTTGCGCGGCAAATTCAATCGGTAAACACGCTGATTCGAAATGGTTCGGGGTGGCGTGCGACCAGTACAGATGGATCTGGATTTGTTAAAGCTCTGGCTAACTCCGGATACGATCATTTCAATTCGGTTTTGATATTAGGGGCCGGTGGAACTGCTCGAGCAGTTGCGGGCGCACTCGACGAGATCGCAGACAGCGTCGCAATCATGGGAAGAAGCGTTAGGCGAAATGTTGGCATAGCGGCTTGCTTTAGAAAATTGGAGCCAGACTTTATTGCTTGGGATGATCAAATTGATCTTCGTAATTTTGATCTGGTTGTAAATACAACTCCTTCAGGTGCGGCAGATTTAGTTGCCGAGAATATTCCTTCTAAGGTGGAAGGCCTGCTCTTCGACGTCCTTTATAAGCCTTGGCCAACTCTGATTGCACGACGTTGGTCTGATAGCGGGGGAAAGGTGGTCAGCGGTCTAGAGCTACTTCTCTATCAGGGTATCGACCAGATCAACGCTGTTTATCCACTTGGACAACAGTTTATCGATAGCGAGCTAAGACTGGCGCTGAACAACGCTTCGAAGTAATTCACAGATTCTAGGAAAGATATAAATTCAGATTTACTAGCCATTAGCGTGGAGATATGTACGCGCTCCTTCTCATCTCATCGCTCTATATCTCTATAGTCGATATCAGAACTCATAAGGTTAGAAATCGAACTCTGATCTTCACCGCTACGGTTTTCGCTGCAACCACATTCGTAGCTAAGGGGCAGATTCATCTCGCTAGTTCACTAGCCATTTTCTCAATTGGTTTTATTGCGATGTGCTTTGGTTTGGGCGCTGGCGATGTGAAGTTGGCGGCCCTTCTCGCTCTATTCTTTCTGCCTCTGGAAATATCGAGATGGAGTGATTTCATTGAGGGCTTTATCTTGGGAGGCGTGTTACTTCTGATTGGTCATCTCATTTCGAGGAGATCGTTCGCCGATCCAATAGCGTTGGCGCCAGCAATCTGCGCCGCCTTTATATGGTGCGCGAGATGACGCGCTTATCTGACACAATATGCGAGTGCGTTGGTTAACAGCAGGCGAATCTCATGGCCCGGCCCTCTCGGCGATTATTGAGGGCATTCCGGCAAGTGTGGAGATTTCATCGAAAGATATTGATTTTCATTTAGCTAGACGTCGTTTAGGTTTTGGTCGCGGTGCTAGACAGAATTTCGAGGCCGATAAAATTTCGATCCTTGGTGGAATCCGTCTTGGCTTAACACAAGGTGGCCCAATTTCAATTCAAGTTGGAAATTCAGAATGGCCAAAGTGGGAAAAGGTGATGTCTGCCGATCCTGTTCCTGATGAGGAAATTAGAGACTTGGCGAGAAATGCACCACTTACGAGACCGCGTCCAGGACATGCAGATTTAGTTGGAATGCAGAAGTACGACTTAGATGACGCACGACCAATTCTCGAACGTGCCAGCGCACGCGAAACTGCTGCGCGCGTTGCACTTGGCGCAGTTGCTCGAGCATTTCTGGAACAGAGCGTCGGAGTCACGATATTGAGCCACGTTGTCTCTATCGGTTCGGTAAGAATTCCCGACGGAACAAAGCTTCCCGAGAAAACAGATATGGCAAGAATTGACGACGATCAAGTTAGGTGTGCAGATCCTGCAACTAGCGCAAAAATGATCGCAGAAATTGAGGCTGCACACTCGGATGGCGACACGCTTGGTGGCGTCTGTGAAGTTCTTGCTTACAACTTGCCACCCGGACTTGGTTCACACGTTCATTGGGATCGCCGCTTAGATGCGCGCTTGGCTGGAGCCATGATGGGAATTCAAGCAATCAAGGGTGTGGAAATCGGTGATGGTTTCCAAACGGCTACTCGTCGAGGTTCAGTTGCCCATGATGAAATTGAACGCGGTTCAGATGGATTAATTAAGCGACGCACCGATCGCGCAGGAGGTACCGAAGGCGGTATGTCTAATGGCGAGATCCTACGCGTTAGCGTTGCAATGAAACCGATTTCAACTGTGCCAAAGGCGTTGGACACCATCGATGTTAAGACTGGTGAGGCTGCAAAAGCTATAAATCAACGATCAGATGTTTGTGCTGTTCCCGCTGCGGGAGTTGTCGCAGAAGCGATGGCAGCGCTGGTTCTGGCAGAAGCGGTGCTCGAAAAATTTGGCGGCGATAATGTAAGTGAGACTCGTCGTAACTTCGAAAACTATATGAGCAACCTACGTTTTAAGTAGGCGATATGAGCGATTCTAGAAAGCAGAACTACATCCTCATTGGCCCGCCAGGTTCAGGAAAGAGCACAATCGGGAGAGCGCTATCCAAGGCTCTCAATGCGAACTTATCTGACACAGACGCTTTGATCGAGTCTGAAGTTGGTACTTCTATTTCACAGATATTTATTGATAAAGGTGAGCCTTGGTTTCGCGAAGTTGAAGCGCGAATTGTGGCAAGAGAAATAGCAACGTTCTCAGGCGTTCTCTCACTTGGTGGTGGAGCGCCACTTTCTGAAATCGCGCAGCAGGCGATAAAAGAATCCGGCGCTAACGTGGTTTATCTAGATATCTCGTTATCAGCAGCTGCCCCTCGCGTGGGATTTAATCGTGATCGTCCGTTATTGCTTAGCAATCCACGAGCGGCATGGCAAGAGTTAATGGAGAAACGCCGTCCAACTTATCTTTCTTTAGCTACCCAAGTTGTCCTAGTAGATAACCTAACTCCTAGAGAAATCGTCGACGAGATCATCACAGGCGAAAAGAGTGTTAAAGCGACAACGGATGGAGTTAAGTAATGAGCGAGATAACGGTGAGATCTGAACGCGATTACAGCGTTCTGCTTTCCCAATCTTGGAGAAGCTCGTTGTCCGAGAGCGTGCAAGGTCGAGCTCGAGTTGCACTTATAGTTTCAGAATCGTCAACTACGAGAGTTCAGGGCTTAGATCTGGGCAGCGTCGAGATTTTTACCTTTGCAATACCTGATGGCGAAGCTGGTAAATCTTCCAGTACCTTACTCAAGATTTGGGATTGGCTCGGCGCGGCTGGATTTACACGAAGTGATTTAATTGTTGGAATTGGTGGGGGAGCAGTTACCGACCTCGCAGGTTTTGCGGCAGCGAGTTGGTTACGAGGTCTTGATTGGATTGCAATTCCGACGACAGTTGCTGGAGCAGTTGATGCTGCAATCGGAGGCAAAACTGCGATCAATAGCGATTACGGAAAGAATTTGATCGGAGCGTTTCATAGTCCAATCAAGGTGATTATTGATCTTGATTGGTTTTCAACTCTCTCCGATCGTGATTTCGCAGCGGGCTTAGCAGAGGTAGTTAAATGTGGTTTTATCGCTGACGGAAAGATCTTGGATCTCTTGCGAGGAAAGAAAGTCTCAGATCTTCGAAGAGAGCAGTCGCTAGTAAAGGAATTAGTAGAACGCTCGGTAAAGGTTAAGAGCGAGGTTGTATCGCAGGACTTCAAAGAGAGCTTTGCGCGTGAGGCGTTAAATTATGGCCACACCTTAGGCCACGCAGTTGAATTAGATTGCGGATATTCAATGCGCCACGGTGAGTGTGTTTCAATTGGGATGGCCTTTATGGCAAATCTCCAATTGGATTTAGGGCTAATCAGTAAAGAGTTGGCAGCAGATCATTTGCAGATATTGCAAGATTTAGATCTACCGATTAAATATAAACGCGAAAGTTGGCCCAAGTTGCTGGCTCATATGGCAGTTGATAAAAAATCCCGCGGAAACAGCCTGCGGTTCGTTACTATTAGCGAGATTGGTAAGACGGACAGGCTAGAGAACCCTGATCCAAATACTCTTTACGCTGCATATGAAAAGGTGAGTTCATGAACGTATTGGTAATCAACGGCCCAAACCTTGCGCGTTTAGATATAAGAGATTCTGCAATCTATGGCGATATGACTTACCCCCAATTGGTCGCCCACATTGAAAACGCGGCAGAGACACATGGTTTTAAGGCAGATGTTCGACAGAGCGATGATGAAGCGACAATCATCGGCTGGTTACACGAGGCGGCAGATAAGAAGTTGCCGGTGATAATCAATCCAGCGGCCTTTACACATTATTCATATGCAATTCGTGACGCGGTTGAATTGGTGAAATCTCCGGTGATTGAAGTGCACCTCTCAAATCCATTGGCTCGCGAGGAATTCCGTCATACATCGGTAATTTCGGGAGTAGCCAATGGAACCATCGGGGGATTTGGTCCGAACTCATATGTACTTGCGCTGATCGCGCTGAAGGCGTTGCTAGCCTAAAAGTTCAGGTAAACTTAACTATTCGCCTTCGAGGATCGAAGGCCAACCGCACTAGATCAAAGGCTCTTTGGTTCGCTGATGGTTGAAATTTATACGTCAACGGACGTGAACTGGAGTTTCCTGTGGCAACAACAAATGATCTCAAAAATGGTATGACTTTAGATATTGAAGGCCAGCTATGGACGGTCGTTGAGTTTCAGCATGTGAAGCCAGGCAAAGGTCCAGCTTTCGTTCGCACAAAGTTAAAGCAAGTTCTGACCGGCAAAGTTGTCGATAAGACCTTTAACGCAGGCGTCAAAGTCGATGTTGCTATTCTTGAAAAGCGCGAGATGAACTTCCTTTACAAGGAAGGCGAAGATTTCGTTTTCATGGATAACAAGACATTTGATCAGATGAATATCTCAGCTGCAATCGTTGGAGATGCTGCTAATTACATGCTCGAGAATACTGAAGCGATAGTTGCTATCAATGAGAACAACCCCCTCTATATAGAACTTCCGGCATCGGTTGTGCTTACCGTTACCTACACTGAGCCAGGTCTACAGGGCGATCGATCTTCAGGTGGAACAAAGCCTGCAACTGTTGAAACTGGAATCGAGATTCAGGTTCCACTTTTCATTAAGCAGGATGAGAAGGTATTGGTAGATACTCGCGATGGGTCATACCAAGGTCGCGCTAACTAGTGTCAGCCCGCAGTAAAGCTCGTAAACAGAGTCTGGATATTCTCTTTGAGGCAGATATCCGCGGAACTCTGCCGCTAGATATTTTGGCATCTCGAGATGTAACTGAAGATGGACCCGATGCCCGCCCGATTCGTGAGTACACCCGCGAGATAATTACTGGCGTTGCTGAGCACCGCCGAAAGATTGATGAGTTGATTGCTACCTACGCGCAGGGCTGGGATATGGATCGCTTGCCAGCAGTAGATCGCAACATTATGCGTCTTGCTCTCTTTGAAATTCTCTGGTCTCCTGGATTAGATGATGCGATTGCAATCGATGAAGCTCTTTCACTTGCTAAAGAGCTATCTACCGATGAATCAGCCGGATATATCCATGGAGTTTTGGGTCGTATCGCCTCGCTTAAAGATGACCTCGCCCTTTAGTTTCTGGGCGCTTTAATAACTAGTTGGTGGCGATCTAAGAGTTCTTGAACATTTTCGCGAGGCGCCGAAAGTACCAGCGTGAGCGTATCCAAATCACCGGAACGTAGCGTTAATATTTCACCATTCCAATCTCTACGCCGGGCGCAGATAGCGCTAACGAAAGCGTTAATTTTGCTGATCTCTTCTCCCGTCACCGCTAAAGAGATCTCGCGCAATTTTCTAAGGTCAAAGATCAACTGGCGATCGCTTACTCGTTCGGGATTTTTAGGCTCTTCAATCAATTCAGAGAGAGGGATAGCGAATAGGTTCGCTATCTCAATTGTGCGCGCCAAGGAGATCGCCCGAGAGCCTCTCTCATAAGAACCCATCACAACGGCCTTGATCCTGCCATTTGAGAGTCTTTCAATATCTTGCAGCGTCAGAGATCGCGCTTTGCGCTGCATACGGATGCGTGCGCTGATGGTCGTGGTCGTAGGCTGAGTAAATGCCGTGGCGGGGGTTATCTGGCTCATGCGCGCAAAGGTAGATCACCCATGAGTTGCGCCACCGTGGCTGTCCACAGGGCTATTGAATTTCGGTGTAACATCAGCCAACATCCTTTAACGACCCGTCCTGCGAGGCGGGGAAGGAGATTTACGATGAGTCTTGCCCTGCCTGCGCCAGATATAACGCGCGCTTTAACCCGCATCTCCCATGAAATCCTAGAACGCAACTCAGGTTCTGAATCAATCACACTTCTTGGAATTCCAACGCGTGGTGCACATTTAGCAAAGAGGATCGCCGCCATTATTGAAGCGATCGAGAGCGTTCCAGTTCAAGTCGGAACTTTAGATATCACCTTGCATCGAGATGATCTTCGGATGAGACCGCCTCGCGCCTTAATGCCTACCTTGATTCCGCCGCTAGGCGTCGAAGGAAGAGACGTAGTTCTAATTGACGATGTGCTCTTCTCTGGCAGAACGATTCGCGCTGCACTCGATGCTCTCGGTGAGATCGGGCGCCCAAAGAGCGTGCAGTTGGCAGTATTGGTAGATCGCGGCCATCGCGAACTTCCGATCCGCGCAGATTTCGTTGGCAAGAACCTGCCAACATCTATAGATCAGAGCGTTGTAGTTCATCTAACCGAACTCGATGGCGCAGATGAGGTCTTGATTGAAGGGGGTGCAAAGTGAAGCACCTATTGTCAATAAATGATTTGAGTAAATCTGAGTCGATTGCAATTTTGGATACGGCCCAAGAGCTTGCTCGTGTGAGTGATGGACCGATGAAGAAACTTCCTACTCTTCGTGGCCGAACAATCGTAAATCTATTCGCTGAAGATTCCACCAGAACTCGAATCTCATTTGAAGCTGCAGCGAAGAGGCTATCTGCCGATGTAATCAACTTCTCGGCAAAAGGTTCAAGTATCAGTAAAGGCGAATCCTTAAAGGACACCGCACAGACGTTGCAGGCGATGGGCGCAGATGCTGTAATCATCCGTCATGGCGCATCGGGTGCCGCGCAACGTTTAGCAGATTCAAAATGGATGTCCGGTGCGGTCATAAATGCCGGAGATGGAACGCACGAGCATCCAAGTCAGGCTCTGCTTGATGCCTTCACCATCCGCAAGCATTTAGCGAAATCAGGTGAGGATCTCACCGGCATAAAAGTGGTGATCGTTGGCGATGTTCTGCATTCACGAGTTGCGCGTTCTAATGTTTTACTACTTGCCAAACTTGGTGCGGATGTAACGTTGGTAGCGCCACCTACTTTGCTTCCAGTGGGTGTTGAAAGTTGGCCATGCAAGATTTCCTATGACTTTGATGCAGCGCTGGTGGGCGCCGATGCGGTGATGATGCTTCGCATTCAACTCGAACGCATGTCTGAAATGTTCTTTCCCAATGCCCGCGAGTATTCAAGATACTTTGGTCTAAATGGTGATCGCGTTAAGAGTCTTAAACCAACAACTCTGGTTATGCACCCAGGTCCAATGAATCGTGGCTTAGAAATCACCGCAGATGCCGCAGATGGTGCTCGATCTGTGATTGTTGAGCAGGTATCCAACGGTGTCAGCGTGAGAATGGCAATTTTATATATGTTGTTAGCTGGCGCTCCCGAGGGTGAACCCATCGGAATAAACAGAGAGGTAGGTGCTTTGTAATGAGCACATCAAATTCAAACTTTCTCTTATCGGGCTTAACTCTGCCAGATGGAACATCTAGTGATATTCAGATTGCAAATGGAGTTATCACTGCAGTGGGGAAATCTCTTCCTAAGCAATCGGCTGACCAAGTTATCGACTTCAAAGGTTCGGTAGTACTTCCTGGTTTAGTTGATCTCCATACACATTTGCGAGAACCAGGTAAGGAAGATGCTGAAACAGTTCAATCTGGTTCGATGGCAGCGGCAAAAGGTGGCTTCGTTGCAATATCTGCGATGGCCAATACCTCACCAGTTGCTGATACTGCAGGAGTCGTGGAACAGGTTTACGCACTTGGCCAGAGCGCTGGCTTTGCCGATGTTTTTCCAATCGGCGCAGTTACTCAAGGCTTAAATGGAGAAACGCTTTCCGAGATCGGTGCAATGGCGGACTCAAATGCGCGAGTTCGAGTATTTAGCGATGATGGTAATTGCGTTCATGATCCATTAGTTATGCGCCGGGCTCTTGAGTATGTGAAGAAATTCAATGGCGTGATCGCCCAACATGCACAAGAGCCAGCGTTAACAAGCGGTTCGCAGATGAATGAAGGAGTTAACTCTTCTCGCTTAGGTTTGAAGGGTTGGCCAGCAGTCGCCGAAGAAGCGATTATTGCTAGAGATGTCTTACTTGCAGATCATGTCCAATCAAGGCTACATATCTGCCACTTAACTACTGCGGGTGGCGTCGACATTATTCGATGGGCAAAGGCCCGCGGAATCAATGTAACCGCAGAAGTTACGCCTCATCACTTACTTCTGACCGATGACTACGCAAATAGTTATGATCCAATTTTTAAAGTTAACCCACCGCTTCGTACCCAGCGCGATGTAGAAGCGCTTCGTGAAGGTTTAGCAGATGGCACTATCGATATCGTCGCAACTGATCACGCACCACATCCAGCAGAAGCGAAAGAGTGCGAGTGGCAAGAGGCTGCATTTGGAATGCTGGGCTTGGAGAGCGCGCTCTCGATAGTTAACCAAACTATGGTTCAGACCGGCCTTTTAAATTGGGAGGGCGTTGCAGATCGTATGAGCCGCGCTCCTTCTCGCATCGCAGGTTATGAAAACCATGGTGGCAAGATCGAGGTTGGCGCACTCGCACATCTGACTGTGATTAACCCGACCCAGACTTACCGCGTGGATCGTGACCTAGTTGCCTCTCGAAGTCGCAATACTCCCTTCCATGGAATGGAACTCTCTGGAGTAATCCAGGGAACTTTCTTCCGAGGTATTCCGACCTATTTGGCCGGACAACTAACATCGATTTATAGCAACGGTTCTAATTCAGAAGTGCAGGGAGGTAGCTCTAGATGAGTAAGGCCTACCTGGTTTTAGATGATGGACGTATCTTTGAAGGTAAATCTTGGGCCGCTGCAGGAAGAACCTTCGGCGAAGCTGTTTTTCAAACTGGAATGACCGGTTACCAAGAGACTCTTACCGACCCTAGTTACCACCGACAAGTGGTGGTCATGACCTCACCTCATATTGGAAATACTGGCGTCAACTCAACCGATAATGAATCAAAGAAGATCTGGGTGGCTGGCTTTGTCGTAAGAAATCCATCTACCTTAACTAGCAACTGGCGCAGTGAGAAAGATCTGGAAACAGAGTTAATCGATCAGAAGATTGTTGGAATTCAAGGGATAGATACGCGAGCTCTAACCCGCCATTTGCGCGATCGTGGTGCGATGCGAGTTGGAATATTTTCGGGCGAAGAGTTGAGTAAAGAAGAGATGGTTGTCGAAGTTCGTAAGACCTCTCAGATGAGTGGTGCTTACTTGAGCGAAGATGTCTCCACCAAAGAGACCTACATCGTCCCTGCAATTGGTGAAAAGAAATTTACCGTGGCAGCCCTTGATCTCGGAATTAAGGGAGCAACGCCGCGCGCCCTCGCCCAACGTGGAGTAGAAGTACATGTCCTGCCTTACAACTCAACCCTTGAGCAGATCATGGCTATCTCACCGGACGGTGTTTTCTTATCCAATGGTCCTGGTGATCCCTCAACGATGAACGATGTAGTTGATCTAGTTAGAGATATCTTGCTAGAGCAGATTCCGATTTTTGGAATTTGTTTCGGTCATCAAATTCTGGGACGCGCACTGGGTTTTGAAACGTATAAATTGCAGTTTGGTCACCGCGGAATCAACCAGCCAGTAATCGATAAGCGAACTGGAAAGGTCGAAATCACGGCGCATAACCATGGATTCGCAATTAAAGCTCCGACTGAGGGAACCTTTAACACCGTATTTGGCGCCGGTGAAGTAACGCACCTTGGCCTAAATGATGGAGTAGTTGAAGGTTTGCAATTGCTAGAGCGCGGTGCATTTAGCGTTCAGTATCACCCTGAAGCAGCAGCTGGTCCTCATGATGCTGCGTACTTATTTGATCGCTTCATTGAGTTAATGCTGCGCTATCCGCGAACAAGGGTGGTGATCTAATGCCGCGCGATACCTCAATCAAGAGCGTACTCGTAATTGGTTCTGGACCAATCGTTATTGGACAGGCGTGCGAATTCGACTATTCAGGAACGCAAGCCTGTCGGGTGTTGCGCGCCGAAGGAATTCGCGTAGTTCTAGTTAACTCGAATCCGGCAACGATCATGACGGATCCAGAGTTTGCCGATGCGACATATATCGAACCAATCACCCCAGAATTTATCGAACGTATCATTGCTAAAGAGCGCCCTGACGCTGTTCTTGCAACGCTTGGCGGACAAACTGCACTTAATGCAGCAATCGGTCTTCATAAGGCTGGGACGCTGCAACGTTATGGTGCACAGTTAATCGGCGCCGATGTCGATGCGATTGAACGCGGTGAAAATCGTGAAATCTTCCGCACTATCGTTGAGAAAATTGGGGGAGAGTCGGCTAAGTCGATTATCTGTCACACGATGGAAGAGGTAATTGCGGGCGCCGCAATACTCAATTATCCAGTCGTAGTACGCCCTTCTTTCACGATGGGTGGACTCGGATCTGGAATCGCATTCGAAGAAGAAAGTCTGCGACAGATCGCAGGCGCTGGTCTTCGCCATAGCCCAACCACTGAAGTTCTCCTTGAAGAGTCAATCCTTGGCTGGAAAGAGTATGAACTCGAAGTAATGCGCGATAAGTCAGATAATGTGGTTATCGTCTGCAGTATCGAGAATATCGATCCGATGGGCGTTCACACCGGAGATTCGATTACTGTAGCTCCAGCGCTAACACTTACCGATGTTGAATTTCAGAAGCTGCGTAATCTTTCAATAGATATTATTCGCGAAGTTGGCGTTGCAACCGGCGGATGTAACATCCAATTCGCTGTAAATCCAGATAACGGTCGCATCATCGTAATCGAGATGAACCCACGTGTATCGAGGTCAAGCGCACTGGCATCTAAGGCGACCGGTTTTCCTATCGCCAAGATCGCAACTAAATTGGCGATTGGTTACACCCTCGATGAAATTAAGAATGACATAACCCAAGTTACCCCGGCTTCTTTTGAGCCAACCCTTGATTACATAGTCGTTAAAGCTCCTCGTTTTGCTTTTGAAAAATTTGCTGATGCTGATCCACGACTCACGACGACGATGAAGAGCGTTGGTGAAGCGATGGCCATTGGTCGCTCTTTCCCAGAAGCTTTAATGAAAGCCTTACGATCCCTAGAACGTAAAGAAGCGATCTTCACATTCCCGAGTGATATTTCTAAGATCGATCTGCCACACCTGCTAAAAGCGATGGTTATTCCAACCGAATATCGTCTACAGCAAGTGCAGCTCGCACTCTGGGCGGGCGCTAAAACCGAAGATGTATTTGCTGCCACCAAGATTGATCGTTGGTTCCTACATCAACTACAGCTGATTAATGAACGAGCACGTGAGATCGCACAGCCTGGCGAAATTAGCGAAGAGTTCTTACGCAGCGCTAAAGAGATGGGCTTCTCCGATCTCCAAATCGCGGCTCTGCGTGGCGTGACAGATGAAGATATTCGCAAGGCTCGTTATCACTTAGGCGTCAGACCGGTTTACAAGACTGTCGACACTTGTGCTGCTGAGTTTGAAGCATTTACCCCCTATCACTATTCAAGTTATGAAGAAGAAACCGAAGTTCGACCACGCACCAAACCGGCGGTAATTATCTTAGGTAGCGGGCCAAACCGAATTGGCCAAGGAATTGAATTCGATTATTCATGTGTACACGCATCATTTACATTACGTGAAGCGGGCTTTGAAACTGTGATGATCAACTGCAATCCAGAGACAGTTTCGACTGATTACGACACTTCAGATCGCCTGTACTTTGAACCGCTTACCTTGGAAGATGTTTTAGAAGTTGTTCATGCAGAAACGCTGGCTGGTCCTGTCCTTGGTGTGATTACTCAATTAGGAGGACAAACACCTCTTGGTCTAGCGGCAGGTTTAAAAGCTGCGGGAGTAACTATTCTTGGAACTTCGCCAGAGGCGATTAACTTGGCGGAAGAACGCGGCGCATTTGGTCAAGTTCTTGCAGAGCAATCACTGCTCGCTCCAGAATTTGGAATGGCAGCCTCTCAATTAGAAGCACAATCCATTGCCACACGTATCGGTTATCCAGTTCTTGTGCGCCCTTCATTTGTTCTAGGTGGGCGCGGCATGGAGATTGTTTACGACGATGCAGCGCTAGCGGGCTTCATCTCAAGAGCTACTGATATAACTCCAGATCACCCTGTCTTGGTTGATCGGTTCCTAGATAGCGCTATTGAATTAGATGTTGACGCCCTTTTTGATGGTGAAGAACTCTTCTTGGGCGGCATCATGGAACATATTGAGGAAGCCGGTATTCACTCAGGAGATAGCGCTTGTGTTTTACCCGCGATGACTATTACCCCTTCGCAGCAGAAGGCGATTCGCGAAGCAACGATAAAGATTGCAAAAGGCGTAGGCGTACTCGGCTTAATTAATATTCAATTCGCTATGGCCGATGAGATTCTTTATGTATTGGAAGCCAATCCGCGCGCATCGCGCACAGTTCCTTTTGTCAGTAAAGCAACCGGCGTTGCGTTAGCTAAGGCGGCGGCGCGTATTTCGATGGGCACAAAGATTTCAGAGCTGCGAAGCGAGGGTCTGCTTCCGGCAAGCGGAGATGGAGTTGCTAAGGGAATATCTGTCAAAGAAGCGGTACTTCCATGGAACCGATTCCGTCGGACTGATGGTCGGGGAGTTGATGCAGTTCTCGGGCCAGAGATGCGCTCTACTGGTGAAGTTATGGGAATAGCTGAGACATTTGGTGAGAGCTATGCCAAGAGTCAGATCTCAGCATTTGGCCCTCTACCAAAAACAGGTTCGGTATTTGTTTCACTTGCGGATAAAGATAAGGAAGCTGGTCTTGCTCCGGCGCGCGCACTTCTGCAACTGGGCTTTAAGTTGATTGCAACGGGCGGAACGGCAGATTTCTTTGCAGTCAATAACATTCTTGCTCAAAAAGTGCGAAAGAACTCTGAAGGCACTGGTCCGCTCGGTGAAAGAACTATTGTCGAGTTACTCAATAGTGGTGAAATTGATCTAGTAATCAATACGCCGGTTGGGCGTGGAACTAGAGCCGACGGTTGGGCGATACGTACGGCAGCAGTTCAACGGTCTATTCCATGCATCACGACAACGGCAGGATTTAGCGCCGCGGTCGAGGGAATCAAGGCGTTGCAGCGCGGTGAATTATCAGTGTTGCCGATCCAAGAGTGGTTGAAGAAGTAATGACGACTATAAATCGTGGTGCGACACACGCATTCGCAACAGTTCTATCGAACAAGCGCGTAGGTCAATACCATCAGATTCTCTTAGGCGTTGGTGACCTAGTTAAAGTTTGTAAACCTGGAAACTTTGTTGCGATCAAGGTTGGCGGAGAGAGTTCACGAATGATTCTTCGTCGCGCATTCGCTATTTCACGCGTTGCAGAGAGCACTTCATTTGGTGGAACCATGGAGTTAATTGCAGCTCCTCACGGTAGCGGTTCTCAATGGTTATGTTCCCAACCAGAAGGATCTGAAATAGATATTGTCGCCCCACTTGGAACTGCCTTTGGCATTCCGACATCTCCTGTCAACGCGCTCCTAGTTGGCGGTGGTTACGGGTCAGCGCCGCTCTTCGGGCTTGCAGAAGTTTTGAAATCTCGTGGCTGCAAGGTAGATATGTTGTTAGGAGCATCTACCGGAGGAAAGATTTACGCACCTATGGAAGGCAAGCGTTCGGTTAACTCGCTAAAGATTTATACCGAAGATGGAACCATGGGTCAGACGGGAAGAGTTACCGAGCCAATTGTAGATTTGATAAAGGCTGGCAGCGTTGACGTGATTTATTCATGCGGCCCGATGGGAATGCTATCTGCCATATCTAAACTCACCGAAGGAAGCGATGTTGTTCACCAGTGCGCGGTTGAAGAAGCGATGGCTTGTGGCATTGGTATCTGCATGACCTGTGTCCTGCCGGTGAAGGGCAGCGATGGACAAGTGTCTATGTTGCGCTCTTGCATTGACGGTCCGGTAATGGATGGCGCTGATGTGCAATGGCACTTGGTTGGACAGACTCCGCAGGTACAGCAATGACCTTAACTAACGCAGAGAACTTCGACTTTTCGACAACTCTCGGAAATGCTTATTTCGCTTCTCCTATTTTTACCGCAAGTGGTTGTGCCAGTTCAGGTAAAGAGTTGGCGCAGTTCTTTCCATTGAGCCAGATCGGTGCGGTCGTAACGAAGTCGGTTATGAATAAACCGCGCCATGGTCGCCCGACACCACGTATGGCAGAGACTCCTTCAGGAATGCTCAACTCAATAGGTCTACAAGGTCCAGGAATAGATGCCTTTCTCGCAAACGATGTTCCTTGGCTAGTTGAAGAAAAAGCGAGAGTAATTGTTTCGATAGCGGGAGAAACAATCGAAGAGTATGCAACTTTGGCGCGTAAGGTTCGTTCGGTTCCTGGTATCAGTGCTTTGGAAGTAAATATCTCATGTCCGAATGTTGAAAATCGAGGACTTGTCTTTGCCTGCGATCCCGAAGCTTCGCGAAGAGTGATCGACGGAGTTCGCCGAATTATTGGGGGAGACCTTCCGATCATTGCAAAACTTTCTCCGGATGTAACTGATCTTCCCTCGATTGCAGCAGGAGTCATTGAATCCGGAGCGGATGCACTTGCTCTGATTAATACTGTTCTAGGAATGGTTATCAACGTTGACTCAATGCGTCCGCACCTTGGCGGCAAGACGGGCGGCTTGTCTGGCCCAGCAATACGTCCTGTCGCTGTTCGGGCTATTTATCAGGTACATCAAGCGATGCCAAACGTTCCAATTCTAGGAATGGGTGGCGTAACAACTGGGCGCGATGCCTTTGAACTAATCCTTGCTGGTGCATCTGGAGTTTCTGTAGGAACAGCAAGTTTCGGCAATCCGCATGCACTCGTTGACATTCAAAACCAATTGCAACAGATATTGATAGATAAGGGTTTTAAGTCTTTGAAATCTGCCATTGGTTACGCACACAGAACGGAGACGCCATGAAAGCCCCGATAATTTTGGCGGTTGATACCTCAGATTTCGACACCGCTCTAGCGTGGATCGATAACACTAAAGAATCGGTTTCGGTCTATAAATTAGGGCTTGAGTTCTATCTTAACTTTGGAAGTGCGGGAGTTTCAAGAATTATCGAAGAGACCGGTGCTGAAATATTTCTTGATCTAAAGTTGCACGATATTCCACACACAGTTGCAGGCGCGGCGAAAGCGATTGCGCATTTATCTCCTAAGTTCCTAACTGTTCACGCCAGCGGTGGAAGAGAGATGGTTAAGGCTGCAGCTGCGGCAGTTCCATCGGTAAGCGTAACTGCGGTAACTATCTTGACTTCATTGTCTGAAGAAGATCTCTTTGAAATTGGTTTTGCAAGTCCCTCGCTGGAAAGCGCAGTTGCCCTAGCAAAAATGGCGGTGTCGGCAGGCGCGAAGTCGCTGGTCTGTTCGCCGCTAGAAACTGCTGCGATTCGAAGCGCGGTTGGAAGCGAGCCAATAATCATTACCCCTGGCGTGCGACCACTAACAGAAGTGGGCTCAGACGATCAAAAGCGCACGATGACTCCCTCCGATGCAATTGCACAAGGCGCAAATTTCGTGGTGATTGGTCGCCCTATTACTTCAGCATGGAGCCAAGGTCCACAGGCGCTACGCGATAAGGCTGCAACGATTGCTAGCGAAATTCTTAGTAACTAGACTTTTAGATATGCCTACGCCTCCACAATTAACTCCCGCACAAAGGTCTGCGGCGTTGGCCAAATCTACAGCTTCTCGCCAAGTAAGAGCGGCGATAAAAGCACGCGTGAAGGCCGGTGATCTTTCACTCTCTGCGATTTTAACTCTGGCGGTAAATGATGAAGCGATCGCCAAGATGCGAGTTGCTGAGCTCCTCGAATCTTTTGCAGGGGTCGGAAAAGTTCGTGCCTTGGGAATTCTCGAGAAGTTAAATATCTCTCCAACACGCAGAATTCAAGGGCTCGGAGTTTCTCAGCGTGAAAATCTATTAAAGGAATTTCCTGATCGCTTCGCCGCTGCACAACGTGGAAAGTTGCTGGTTTTATCAGGACCTGGGGGAGTTGGTAAGAGTACGGTTGCAAAAGAGTTACGCGAAACTGGTAAGTTCTGGGTCAGCATTTCAGCAACTACAAGAGCGGCGCGCCATAATGAAACTGATGGCGTTGATTATTTCTTCTACACCGATGAAGAGTTTGATAACGCGGTAAAAAGCGCCCTCTTCTTAGAGTGGGCAACTTTTGCAGGTGCTCGCTACGGAACACCACGCAAGCCTGTCGAAGATGCGCTCCGCGACGGCAAAAGCGTTTTACTCGAGATTGAAATTGCTGGCGCTAAGCAAGTTAAGGAACGCGCACCTGAAGCGGTACTTGTTTTTCTAGAACCGCCATCATGGGAGGAGTTGGTTTCGCGGTTAGAAGGACGTGGCACTGATTCACCAGAGCGAAGGGCGGCGCGTTTAGAGTTGGCTCAAGAAGAGCTAGCCCAGGCTGGTTTTTTCGATATTTCCTTGGTAAATGAGCGAGTAGAAGAGGTCGTCGCACACCTGATATCATTGGTAACTCAACGCTAGGACTGCTGTTCTTCAACAGTTGCCGAGCAAATTACTTTTATAAGCAGTTAGCAATGATTACTGGAGGCTTAAATGGACGGCATTACTAATCCACCAATTGACGAACTTCTCGAGAAGAGCGGTTCTAAGTACAGCCTCGTTCTCTATGCAGCAAAGCGCGCACGTCAGATCAACGCATATTATTCACAACTCGGTGAAGGCTTACTTGAATATGTTGGTCCGCTAGTTGAGACCCACGTTCATGAGAAGCCTCTCTCAATCGCGCTACGCGAAATCAACGAAGGTCTATTGACCATCGAAAACCTCGAGCCAACTGCTTAATTAACCTTTCAATAGGTTTTTAGTTATGGCGCGCGCTCGGGAAGTAATTCTCGGAGTTGGCGGAGGCATCGCTGCCTATAAATCTTGTGATCTACTTCGTCGCCTGCAAGATCGCGGCTACCTAGTAACTGTCGTTCCAACTCCCTCAAGCCTGAACTTCGTCGGCGCTGCTACCTGGGAAGCGCTCTCAGGTAGACCGGTGACCACGCAAGTTTGGGAGCGCGTTGATGAAGTTCGCCATATCTCCCTTGCGAAAAGCGCGGATTGCGCAATCATCGCACCGGCTACCGCTGATCTGATTGCACGCATTGCTGCTGGCCGAGCCGATGATCTATTAACAAATTTGATTCTTGCAATCGATGTACCAATCCTGGTCGTACCTGCAATGCATCCGCAGATGTGGCTGGACCCAGCAACTGTCGCAAATGTGGCAACACTTAGATCGCGTGGATTTAAGGTCATGGAACCTGAAGTAGGTCGACTCACGGGCGATGACATTGGTCCGGGCAGATTTCCAGAGACTGCAGCAATCATCGAAAACTTTGAAGAAGCGATAGGCGCAAAGAAGGATTTCTTGGGCCGTAAAGTGTTGGTGACAGCCGGTGGAACGCGTGAGGCGATAGATCCGGTTCGCTATATCGGAAACCGTTCTAGCGGTCGACAGGGTGCAGCAGTTGCTAGCGCTGCGCTAAATCGTGGCGCTGAAGTTACTTTGATTATGGCTAATTCACAGTTAACTGATGAAGAGTCTCGATCTCTGCAGGGTGTGCGAGTTATACCTGTTGAAACCGCTATTGAAATGCACCAATTTCTGGAAGAAGAATTTCCAAAGACCGATGTATTGGTCATGAGCGCGGCGGTTGCAGATGCTAGACCTTCGCAGTATTCCGAAGGAAAGATAAAGAAGGGCGATCTCCAACAGATCGAGCTATCAGAGAATCCAGATCTACTTAAATCAATCGCTCGCCTAAGGGATAAACAGATAGTTGTTGCCTTTGCCGCAGAAACATCGCTAAATATTGAGATCGCTAAAGCAAAGTTAGTGGCTAAAGGCGCTAATATTCTCTATCTCAACGATGTTTCAGCAGGCGCCATATTCGGCGCTACTGAGACTCAAGGAATTGTTATAACGAGCAATGGCGCTCAAATAGAAGTACCAACATCAAGCAAGGACTCGCTGGCCGAACTTCTCCTCGACCAAGCCCTTATTCAGTTAGGTTAAGCCCATGTCAAAGCGTCTGTTTACATCCGAGTCTGTCACTGAAGGCCATCCAGATAAGATCGCCGATCAAATTTCTGATGCGATCTTAGATTCTCTTCTATCCCAGGATCCTTCAAGCCGCGTTGCCGTGGAAACCCTCATAACTACAGGTCAAGTACATGTTGCTGGTGAGGTAACAACAAACGGGTACGCAGATGTCATGGGCATCGTTCGCGACACCGTTATCGGTATTGGTTATGACTCTTCAGTCAAAGGTTTTGATGGAAATAGCTGTGGTGTATCTATTTCGATTGGACAGCAATCGCAAGATATCGCCCAAGGCGTAGATGACGCTTATGAAAATCGCGTTGCTTCTTCTGCCGATCCTTTAGATCTACAGGGCGCCGGCGATCAAGGTTTGATGTTCGGTTATGCGTGTGATGACACTAAAGAGTTGATGCCACTTCCAATTTGGTTGGCTCACGAACTTGCACAACAACTTTCCAAGGTTCGCAAATCAGGCGCTCTCGGATATCTACGTCCCGATGGTAAGACCCAAGTAACCATTGAATACGATGGCGACAAAGCAGTTGCGCTAGATACTGTGGTTATCTCTAGTCAGCATGCCGAAGAGGTAGATGTTGTACAGAAGTTAACGCCAGAAATAATTGAACACGTTATTGAACCTGTGCTTTCAAAGATCGATCTACCTCGCAAAGATATGCGCACCTTGATTAACCCAACCGGTCGCTTCGTGATCGGCGGTCCGATGGGTGATGCTGGCTTAACTGGTCGCAAGATAATCGTAGACACGTACGGCGGAATGGCTCGCCATGGTGGAGGAGCGTTCTCTGGTAAAGATCCCTCAAAGGTTGACCGTTCTGCTGCATATGCAATGCGTTGGGTAGCTAAGAACGTTGTCGCCGCCGGACTTGCGCGTCGTTGTGAAGTTCAAGTCGCTTATGCGATTGGCAAAGCACAGCCGGTAGGTGTTTTCGTCGAAACTTTCGGCACTGAAACTGTTCCGGTGCAGAAGATTCAAGATGCTGTGACCACAGTCTTTGATCTACGTCCCGCTGCGATCATTCGCGACCTAAATCTCTTGCGTCCGATCTATTCCCAAACTGCTGCGTACGGCCACTTTGGTCGCGAACTCCCTAACTTCACCTGGGAATCAACTTCGCGAGTCGATGCGCTACGCGCTGCTGTTAACTAAAGAGAAGTAACGCCGTGGCTACGGCGCGTCCACTTCGCTTAAAGCGAGAAGAAGCAAAGCGAGTAGATAGCGCGCAGGCCGAGCACTCCGCCTTTGTAAAGGTCTGGGTAGATACTTCAGTCAGCCACTTAGATGGAACCTACGATTACTTAGTACCCGAACGACTTTCGCAATCTGTAAAACCGGGAGTCCGCGTTGGTGTGCCATTCGCCGGACGTACCGTCGAAGCGCTGGTTTTGGAACGCTCAGATAAGAGCGATATCACAAACTTAAAATTCATCTCATCAGTAATTTCAGAGGAGGTAGTTGCAACTCCGAGCCTTATCAACTTGGTCTCCTTGATGGCTAAACGTTGGATCTGTAATCCCTACGAACTCATTAAGAGCGCAATTCCAGTGCGCGTGGCTAGCGTTGATAAAGCCCTAGCTACAAGGGGTAGAAGTTCAAAAGTTCAAGGCTCTGTCAGCAGCGCCCAAGGGGAGGTGACCTATCTGCATCTTGCTCCTCATGAAGATCCTTTAAAGCGCTTAAGCGAATTTGCGGTGAAAGCTCAAGTAAAAGGTTCTGTTCTGATAATCGTTCCAGAAGACCGTGAATTAGAGATTCTTAAGATTGAACTGCCTAATGCGCTAATTTTGACTTCATCGTTATCACGCACTCAGCGATATGAAAATTACCTTACTGCGATTACTAGTTCCAAGCAGATTATTATCGGTACCCGAAGCGCGATCTTTCTAACTCCACCTGATTTAACTACGCTTATGATCTACCGCGAGAATTCACAGAGCCATTATGAGCCGCGCCATCCCGGCTGGAATGTGCGAGATGTTGCCTTATTGCGTCAGAGTGAAGAGAAGTTAAGCCTTTACTTCATTGGCTATTCTCCTTCACTTGAAATGGCTCGCGCGATCGAATCCGGCGCGGTGAAATTCTTGAGCAAGAAGGCGCGCCTGCAAGTATCTACATTTCCACAAAGTAATTCTGAGTTGTTGCCGGAGCGAATCTTTTCTCCAATCCGCAGCGCGTTAAAGTCAGGATCAGTGCTCTTTCTTGTTCCAAAGAAGGGCTATGCCAGCGCTCTCATGTGCAAGAAATGTCGAAATCTAGCGATCTGCTCTTGCGGCGGCAAACTTTCTCGCTCGAGTCAGAGCGCCCCACCTGCATGTGTTCATTGTTCAACTATCTTTTCTAATTGGAAATGCAAGTGGTGCAACGAAGATAAGTTGGTTCTTCTTGGTAGGGGAGCGATCCGCCATGCAGAAGAAATAGGTAGGGCGTTTCCAGGTTTCCAGGTGATTAACTCCGATGCAGATACACCGGTCAAAGAGGTGACCGATAAAAATTCGCTAGTAATTTCAACTCAAGGTATGGCCCCAACCTGCAAAGGTGGATATGCAGCAGTCGTACTACTAGAGGGTGGTTCATTCTTTTCCTATTCTGATCTGCGTGGTCAGGAAAGATCCCGGGAAGCTTTTTTTGAGGCAGCCGGACAAGTAAAAGCTGGAGGTTCGGTACTCGTCGCTATCGATCCCAGCCACCCAATCAGCGCTGCGCTAGCGAGTTGGAATCCGGCTCATATGTATAAACGCGAACTCGCTGATCTCAAATCGCTGGATCTTCCACCGTTTACAAGATCGCTAACCATCGATCTAGTAACGCGTGAAGCAAGCGCGGTTGCAGATGGATTTAAGAAGGCGCTTCTTGATTCTCGTATCCCTGCCTCAACGAAAATACTAGGGCCTTCGATTCGAGGCGGAGACAAGGCGAGAATTATTCTGACCGCTTCACTAAATGATTTTTCGAACCTTACGCAATTCGTTGGTGAATTTTTAAAGCATCGCGCTATTGCCAAGAAAGAGGCGATACAAGTGCGAATCGACCCATATTCACTCTCTTGAGTTCGGCTATAAGCGCCTTTTAAGTTATTTATTTACTGCACTGAGATAGACTTCTCACATGTCTATTCAACCGATCCGTCTCTTCGGGGATCCTGTGCTGACGACTCCGGCAGCTGCGGTTATCGACTTCGATAAAGAGTTACGAACTTTGGTTCAGGATTTAACTGAGACGATGCTGGAAGCACCTGGAGCTGGACTGGCGGCGCCACAAATTGGTGTGCCACTTCGAGTATTTGTCTGGGATGTCGATGAAGCGATCGGCCATCTCGTTAATCCAACTCTGGATTTGAGCTCGGAACTACAAGATGGTGAGGAAGGCTGCCTCTCTTTCCCTGCACTTAGCTATGAAACCCCGCGTGCTTTCCGCGCCGTTGCTAAGGGATTTAATATGTACGGCGAACCAATTACCGTTGAAGGTACTGAGTTATTAGCCCGATGCCTGCAGCATGAGACTGATCACCTCGATGGAATCGTTTTTATTGATCGATTATCTGCTGAGGATCGAAAGTTAGCGATGAAAGAGATTCGCGAATCAGAATGGTTCGGTACCGCTCTAGATGGCGGCAATAGCCCAGTGATTAAAACTTCACCACATAACATGTTCGGAAAGAGCATTTAGTGCAGATCGCAGTTGCTGCAACACCAGAAGTCGCTCTACCAACTCTTGAGGCGCTCTTAGCTAGCGAACACGATCTTGTCGCGGTGATCACCCAGCCAGATCGACCTGCGGGTCGTGGGCTAGCGCTTAAGGAATCACCAGTGGCTACTTGGGCGAAAGTGCGGGGAATTACCGTTCGAAAGCCGGTCGACCAAGAAGAGCTCAAATTAGCGGTCACAGATGTAGATCTAGTTATCACCATTGGTTTCGGTGTGATCATAAAAGAGGAAATTCTGAATCTGCCAAGGCATGGAATTATAAATTTACATTTCTCGTTGCTGCCAAAATGGCGAGGAGCTGCTCCCGTTCAGCGCGCTATTGAAGCAGGGGATCAGACCACGGGAGTTACCGTCTTTAAACTCGATAAGGGTATGGATACCGGGCCGATCTATCGCCAGAAAGAGATAGCGATGCCAGATAAGGCAACTACCTCATCTCTGCTTCAAGATTTAGCGGCCATTGGAGCGCCAGTAGTTTTAGATGCGATCATTGCAATCGAAGCCAACGAAGCGCCTATTGCGCAAAGCGAGAATGGTGGATCACGGGCCGAGAAGTTATCGAAGGATGAAGGACGTATTGATTGGCAGCTTCCAGCAACAAAGATTGAACGAAAGATTCGTGCTTTCTATCCAGCGCCAGGAGCATGGACTACTTTCCGCGATGAAGCGATAAAAATTGAATCTGCTCAAACAAGTGAAGCGAAATTCGGCCAACCGGGTGCGCTCTTGCTTGAAGGTAAAGAATTATTTGTCTGTACTTCTGAAGGTTCGATACAAATCTTCACGGTAAAGCCGGCAGGTAAAGCATCCATGTCTGCTTCGGACTGGGTAAATGGAGCACGTATTGAGCAAGAAGCGCGCTTTAAATGAGCGAAAAGTCGACGCCAGCTCGTCGCAATACCTTCAAATCGCCTAAGCCAGATGCTATGCGCTTACTGGTTTTCGATATATTACAAGAGGTTAATCAGCGTGGGGGATATTCTAATTTATTACTTCCAAGTGCGTTAAACGATCCCAAGTATGAGCAACGGGATAAGGGATTTGCTACTGAACTTCTCTACGGAACTCTGCGCATGCAGGGGCGACATGATTACATTGCCGCGCAAATCTCAGATCGACCTTGGAATGAAGTAGATAACGGAATTATCGACGTAATTCGTCTGGGCGCACACCAACTCTTTGAGATGCGAGTTGCGACTCACGCGGCGGTATCTGAGACGGTGGAACTTGCCCGTAAAGTGTTGGGGGAGTCGAAAGCCTCATTCGTAAATGCCATGTTGAGAAAGATGAGCGCTCAGACGTTAGATCAGTGGATGGAACCGGTTAACGGTATTAAAGATGACGTTGAACGGTTAGCGATTATGCACTCGCACCCAGAGTGGATCGTTTCGGCTTACTTTGACTTGCTTAAGGATTTCTCCGAGGTTGAATCTGCGTTAATTGCTAACAATATTCCAGCAGCTCCAACTTTAGTATGGTGGCCAGGTCGTTCCTCGCAGGCAGAGTTAGTTGAATTGGGCGGAGTACCCACTGAGTTTTCAGATTATGGAATTAGGTTTGATGGCATTCCGAATTCACTAGAGCCGGTGCGACGTAGAAGAGCAGGCGTTCAGGATGAGGGATCGCAATTAGTGGCGCAAATTTTTTCGAAGGTTGCAGCGCAATCAAAGCGTTGGCTCGATTTATGTGCCGGTCCTGGTGGAAAAGCTGCACTACTTTCTTCAATCGCGCAGGAAAGTAATAAAGAATTTACGGCGAATGAAGTTAGTCAGCCAAGAGCAGAGTTGGTTAGACAAGTTGTTGGAAGTGCGAGAGTCTGGGTTGGCGATGGACGAGAGATCTCAAGCCATGGCGAAACTTTTGATGCGATTCTCGCTGACGTTCCGTGTACTGGTCTCGGTGCGCTACGTCGCCGTCCCGAAGTTCGTTGGCGCAGAACCGTTGCCGATCTTCGCGCTTTAACAGCGCTGCAACGCGAGTTATCCGATAGTGCGGTATCGGTTTTGGCCGAGGGTGGACTCTTTGCCTATGCAACTTGTTCGCCGCACTTCGCCGAAACCACGGTGGCGGTTGCAGATATTTTGAAGGCTCATCCAGAGTTAGAGCAGATTGATTTGGCGCCATTTCTTCCAGAAGGACTTAACAGCGCGATGCGCGGTAAATCCCTTTCGCTATGGACCCATCGCCATCAGAGCGATTCCATGTTCATGGCGGTATTTCGCAAGAAAGGCGAATAAGGTATTTCTATGAGCGATCAACACATTCGAATCACGCCAAGCATTCTTAGCGCCGATCGCAAGAATATTCTCAGCGAGATTGCCAAGATCGCCGACGTTTCAGATCTCATTCATTTAGACATTATGGATAATCTCTTTGTTCCAAACCAAACTTGGAATTTGGCAGAGGCGCAGGAGATAATCTCCGCATCACCAACTCTCATTGATGCTCATTTAATGGTCGAAGACGTTGACACCTTAGCGATCGAATATGCAATTGCCGGTTCCGGCAGCGTGACAATCCACGCAGAAGCTGCGATTGATATCAATAAAACGTTGCGGGGGATTAGATCACATGGCGCACGATCTGGCCTTGCGGTAAAACCCGGTACTCCAATTGAAGGCTATTTGGAATTTTCTGATCTTGTCGACATGTTTCTGATCATGACAGTGGAACCAGGTTTCGGCGGTCAGAAATTCATGACCGAGATGATGGATAAGGTCCGCCTTACCCGTAAATCAATCGGCGATCGTCCAATCTGGTTGCAAGTAGATGGTGGAATCTCTATCGATACCATCGCAATGGCACGTGAAGCAGGTGCAGATACCTTTGTCGCTGGATCTGCTGTTTTCAACTCTCCAGAACCTGCGGCTATGGTTGAAATGCTCCGCCATCGCGCAAGCGCTCTCTAGTAAACTCTGAGAATGAAGACTTTCGATCAACTCTTTGAAGAGCTTGCTGCAAAGGTAGCTACCCGTGAATCGGGTTCAGGCACAGTGGCGGCGATAGATGCCGGAGTTCATTCGATCGGAAAGAAAGTTCTTGAAGAAGCCGGTGAAGTCTGGCTTGCTGCAGAACATGAGAGCGATCAAGCGCTGGCTGAAGAGATCAGCCAACTTATCTATCATCTCCAAACTTTGATGTTAGCGCGCGGATTGCAACCGTCAGATATTTACAAATTTCTCTAGAGATAGGTAGTCAATGTTAAAGATCGCAATTCCAAATAAGGGCTCTCTTGCTGACGCCTCAATAGAAATTTTCAAAGAAGCAGGCTACCGACAGAGAAGTGATTCTCGAGATCTGGTCTTAATTGATCCCGAAAATAACGTTGAGTTCTACTATCTTCGTCCACGTGATATCGCTTTGTACGTTGGCTCTGGCGAACTAGAAGCTGGCGTAACCGGACGAGATTTACTAATTGATTCTGGAGCAGCGGCAACCGAAGTTCTCTCACTTGGTTTTGGCGGCTCTACATTTAGATTTGCCGGACCTGCATCGGAGAAACTGACGCTCTCAGATCTAAATGGCAAGCGAGTTGCAACCGCTTATCCAGGGCTTGTTCAAAACTATTTTGCACAGAAGTCAATAAAAGCAGAGGTTGTTCGCTTGGATGGCGCGGTAGAAAGCAGCGTTCGACTCGGGGTTGCAGATTTAATCGCAGATGTTGTGAGTACCGGAAACACACTTCGCCAAGCTGGCCTTGCGATTTTTGGGGATCCGATCTTGGTGAGTGAAGCGGTTCTCATTACCCGAAATGGGGTGGCAGTGCCGGCTGGACTAGAAGTTCTACAGCGACGCTTACAAGGAGTCGTCACTGCTCGCGAATATGTTCTTCTCGATTACGACATTCCGAAGATAAGCGTTGATAAAGCGTGCGCAATCACACCTGGCCTTGAATCACCAACTATTTCACCTCTACAGAAAGAGGATTGGGTTGCAGTTCGCGCGATGGTGCTACGTAAAGATACAAATCGTTTAATGGATGAGTTGTGGTCTTTAGGTGCCCGTGGAATCTTGGTTACAGATATCCACGCTTGCCGACTTTAAATTAAGCCTCTTCTACCTCTTCACGAGAAATTCCCATTAAATAGAGAACAGAATCTAAATACGGGGCGGAAACAGAACTATCTGCCGCTGCTTTAACGGCAGGTTTAGCATTAAACGCTATTCCCATTCCTGCTATCGCGATCATATCTAAATCATTTGCGCCATCTCCGATAGCAATAGTCTGTTCTAAATCAATGTTGTGTTCGGCGGCGAAATCACGCAGGGCAGTTGCTTTACCAGCGCGATCAATAACCGGACCGACAAGTGCGCCAGTTAGCTTCCCATCTGCAATTTCTAAATTATTAGCACGCATATGGTCGATACCTAATTCAGCGGCCAGAGGTGCAATAACAGGTTCAAAGCCACCAGAAACTAGAGCGATATGGTGTCCAAGTTTCTTTAAGGTACGAACCAAAGTACGTGCGCCGGGTGTCAAGGTAATCTCAGACTGCACATCAACTAGAACGGTATCAGGTAGACCTTTGAGAAGTGCAACACGTGCGCGCAGGCTCGCCTCAAAGTCGAGTTCACCCCTCATCGCAGCTTCTGTAATCTTGGCGATCTCACTTTGAACGCCTGCCTTGGCACCGAGAAGTTCAATGACTTCTTGCTTAATCAGCGTTGAGTCCACATCCATTACTACCAGCTTCGTTGCAAATCGCATCAGCCCGCCAGGGGAGACTGCGATATCAACACCGAGTTCGCTTCCGGTAGTTGCTAGCGCGCTGCGCAGCGTCGCTAAATCAGCGCCAGAGACGGTTAATTCGATAGCAGTTACTGGATAACTAGCGGTTCGGTTTATGCGTTCAATATTCCCGCCGTCTTGAGCGATCACCGCAGCGATGGCATTTATAGCTTGCGGCTTTAGTGATTGTGAAAGCACAACGACGTGCAGAAGAGATTTCTTTGCAGCAATCGAGCTCTGGTCGCTACTTTCAAAGGATGTTGCGATATCCACGCCCAATTTCGCGGCACATTCTTCTAGGTCTTCCTCAATAGATTTAGCATGCGCTGGTGAAAGAGAGATTAGAACTGTCAAAATCAATCGACCACGAATTACGACTTGCTGGATATCAAGAATGGTTACAGCAAAAGGGGAGAGCGTTTCAAAGAGAGCCTCAGTTATGCCTGGACTATCAACTCCGGAGACCAAGATAAGCCCGGTGAATTGTTGCCCTGAAACACCGTTTTTTGACTCCATAATGGAGAAGATTATCGTGAATCACATCAGCGCATGGCGCAATTGCAAGTGATTCATCCCCTTTACCGCTATCTTTTTCATCTATGAACGCCGCACCGAGCCAAGTTGTCCTTGCAATGCAAGGGGTGAGCGTTACCCGCGGCGATAAACGTATTCTCGGGCCGATAGATTTCCGAATTCAAAGCGGAGAGCGCTGGGTAATTCTTGGGCCTAACGGTGCAGGTAAATCCACACTTCTCAATATCTTAGCCACGCGCATCTTTCCGACTTCTGGAACTGTTTCGATACTCGATAAACAGATGGGAAAAGTTGATCTCTCTGAACTGCGAACTCGTATTGGAATTTGCGCATCGTTACTTGCTGAAGATATTCCAGATGACGAATTTGTACGAGATGTTGTCCTAACTGCAGCATATGCCGTTATTGGTAGATGGAATGAAGTTTATGATCTCTGGGACGAGTCCCGAGCCGTGGCGCTGTTGACAACCTTTGGAGTTCGCGAATTCGCCGATCGCCGTTACTACACACTTAGCGATGGTGAGAAGAAGCGAGTTCAGATCGCTCGCGCGCTTATGGCCGATCCCGAGCTTCTCCTTTTAGATGAACCTACTGCGGGTCTTGATCTCGGTGGCCGCGAGGATTTACTTCGTCGATTCTCAGAATTTTCATCAGACCCGCTAGCTCCATCTAGCATCATCGTTACTCATCACATTGAAGAAATCCCTGCAGGCACCACGCATGCGCTGATTATCAAAGATGGTGTTATTGCTATATCCGGTCCGATAGCGGAAGTAATCACCTCAGAACATATGAGTGCAGTTTTTGGTATCGCAATTGATGTGACAACAGATGGTTCGCGCTTTTTTGCCAGAAGTAGATGACTAGTTTTAGAGATCAGTTACACCCTGGATGGCGGGATCTTCTAAAGGAATCTCTTGATCTACTAGATCAGATTGACTTAAAACTTAGTGAAACTTCCTTTCTGCCTCAACATCAAGATGTGATGAAGTGCTTATCCTTTAATCCATCCGAGGCTAAAGTGTTGATTCTTGGGCAAGATCCATATCCAAACGCAGATGATGCGATGGGGCTTGCCTTCTCAACGGCGCGAAAAGACGGAAAACTGCCCGCTTCGCTTAAGAACATCTATCGTGAATTGGTTGATGACCTAGATATTTCTTACCCAAATTCAGGAGACCTATCTACATGGTGCGAACAAGGGGTTGTTCTATTAAATCGAACCCTTACATGTGCAGAAGGGGAAAGCAATTCTCACAAAGATATAGGCTGGAGAGTCTTTACGGATCAAGTGGTATCTGTTCTCGCCCAACAAGGCGTAGTTGCAATTCTTTGGGGCGCTAACGCGCAAGAGGTGCAACACCACTTTCCTAAATCCGATTGCATTTCATCCGTTCATCCCAGTCCGCTATCGGCCTACCGTGGATTCTTCGGTTCCAAACCATTTACTAGGGCGAATCAAATATTGCTCGCTAAAGGGCGCCAACCCATCGACTGGTCTATTTAAAGTAGAAAGCCCCCGGTTAACAACAACCGAGGGCTTTCTACCAACTAATTACTTGCTTATCCAACCCAGGTATTGATTGGTGAAGATAAGAAGTAGATCATAAAGAGGCCCGAGACCAAGAGAAGTAGTGGATGTACTTCTTTGCGACGGCCTTGGATGTAGCGGATTACTACGTGAGTAACGAAGCCAGCCCCGATACCAACTGAGATGTTGTAGGTAAATGGCATCAAGATGATGGTGAGGAATGCTGGAATTGCAATTCCGTAATCTTCCCAATCAATTGATTTGATCTGAGTCATCATCAAGAAACCAACGATGATGAGTGCAGGAGTTGCAGCCTCGTAAGGAATGATTGCAACTAACGGAGCAAGGAATGTTGTAAGCAAGAAGCAAACTCCCGTTACAACAGATGCCAGACCAGTTCGTGCGCCTTCTCCGACACCAGATGCAGATTCGATGTAGCTGGTGTTGGAAGAGATGCTTCCAGCGCCACCTGCCACTGCAGCCAATGAGTCGACAAGAAGAATGCGATCGTTATTTGGAACGTTTCCGTCCTTGTCGATCAAACCTGCTTCATGTCCGATTGCTGTAACTGTTCCGACTGTGTCGAAGAAGTCAGAGAGCAATAAGGTGAAGATCAAGAGGATAACTGTGACCAACGGAAGTCGGTCGAATGAGCCAAGAAGGTTGAAATCTCCAAAGAGGCTGAAATCTGGGGTAGCGGCGATCTTTTCAGGTACCGCAGGAACGTTTAGGTTCCATCCCTTTGGATTTACTTCACCTGTAGCGCCATTAAATAGCGGCCCAATTTTTAGAGTTGTCTCGACGATAACCGCTGCGATAGTTGCAACGATGATTCCGATAAGAATCGCACCTTTAACCTTCTTGACCATCAGAGCGATAGTTAGGAAGAGGCCAAGTGCGAAGATGATTACAGGCCAGCCAACAAGAGTTCCACCATCACCAAGAGTTACTGGAACCGGACCAGCGCCAGTGCGTCGAACGAATCCCGCATCGACAAGACCAATTAGCGCAATGAATAAACCAATACCTACTGAGATAGCGATCTTCAATTGCGCAGGAACTGCTCTAAAGACCGCAGTTCTAAAACCGGTAAGCACCAAGATGGTGATGATAATTCCTTCGATTACAACAAGGCCCATAGCATCTGCCCATGTCATTTTCGATGCGATACCAACTGCAACGAAGGTGTTAAGGCCAAGACCTGTTGCGAGTGCGAGTGGATAGTTTCCAACTACGCCCATCAGGA
>CAZLTK010000001.1:38746-83782 GCA_964562535.1 uncultured Candidatus Planktophila sp. | reverse complement strand
ATGAAGTACGAGTTGAAAACTTAAAGGAACTTGTCTCGGCATCTATGGAATATGAGGAGCGTCCCTTTGAAGAGCTCGGCGAAGATGAAGAAATTTCACTCTCTGGATTCCTCGAAAAAGTTTCGCTCGTTGCCGATGCGGACGAGATCCCTGATGGTGAAGATCACGGGGGAGTCGTAACTTTGATGACTCTGCACACTGCTAAAGGTCTTGAATTTCCAACGGTATTTCTCACCGGCATGGAAGATGGAATCTTTCCGCATGCGCGTACCTTGGATGATCCCAAAGAGATTGAAGAAGAACGTCGCCTGGCATACGTTGGTTTAACACGCGCCGAAAAAAGACTTTATATTTCGCGCGCTGAATATCGTTTAACTTTTGGAACTCCTAAATACAACCCTGGTTCACGTTTCTTAGATGAAATTCCAACTGATTTAATCGAATGGAAGAACGAAGCGCGTTCGTCATCTTCATCTGGAAGTTCTGGACTTCGCCGTCGTACTCCGACAACACCTCCGCCGAGAGCGACCGGCAAAACATCTTCTGCGATGGTTCTTGAAGTTGGTCAGCGTGTGTCACATGACACATTCGGACTCGGCACAGTAGTGGCGCTAGCGGGTGAAGGCGATAAATCAGAGGCGACGATCAACTTCGGCCAATATGGCGAAAAACGCCTCTTGCTGCGCTATGCCCCTGTTGTGGTTTTGTAGCCTTTCGCAAGGATTAGGATTATCCACATCCGCTAGCACAAAGACGAGCTAGTAATTCTTCGAATGGTAGTTATCTGTGGATCTCTTTGAATATCAAGCACGTGACCTCTTTGAAAAGCACGGCGTACCTGTTTTAGCAGGCGCTGTTGCAACTACCGCTGATGAAGCATGCACTGCAGCATCTGCCATGGGTGGAAAGGTAGTTGTTAAAGCCCAAGTAAAAGTTGGCGGTCGCGGAAAAGCAGGCGGTGTAAAACTTGCCGTTGATGCAAACGATGCCAAAGAAAAAGCTGGCGCCATTCTCGGAATGGATATTAAAGGCCACACAGTTCACAAAGTGATGATCGCGCAAGCTGCGCCAATCGTGGACGAGTACTACATGTCGATTTTGCTAGATCGCTCGAATCGTACATTCCTTGTAATGGCATCAGTTGCCGGTGGTATGGATATCGAAGAAGTTGCACATACCGCACCTGAAAAACTTGCCAAGGTTCCAGTAACTGCGGTCGATGGAATTTCACTTGCTAAGGCGAAAGAGATCGTTGCGCAGGCAAAGTTCCCAGCAGATATTGCAGATCAAGTTGCAGATGTTCTTGTAAAACTATGGGAGACCTTCCAATCTGAAGATGCCACTCTCGTTGAAATTAACCCACTTGTTAAGACCGAAGATGGTCGCATCATCGCACTCGATGGCAAAGTGACTCTCGATGACAACGCAGAATTTCGTCAACCAACACATGAGGCGCTTGTAGATCACGATGCGGCAAACGCGCTTGAAGCGGCGGCTAAAGAAAAAGGTTTGAATTACGTAAAGCTAGATAACGGTCAGGTTGGAATCATCGGCAACGGTGCCGGTCTGGTTATGTCAACGCTCGATGTCGTTGCATATGCTGGCGAAAAATTCGGCGGTATGCGCCCAGCAAACTTCCTCGACATCGGTGGCGGAGCTTCTGCCCAAGTAATGGCCGATGGACTCTCAATCATCTTGGGTGATCCTGATGTAAAGAGCGTATTTGTAAATGTATTCGGCGGAATCACCGCTTGTGACGCTGTTGCAAACGGCATTGTGCAAGCACTTGAACTACTTGGTGCAAAGGCCACTAAGCCAATAGTTGTTCGCCTTGATGGCAACAACGTCCTTGAAGGTCGCTCAATTTTGAAGGCAGCCAACCACCCGCTTATTGAGCAGGCTGAAACTATGGATGGAGCAGCATCACGCGCTGCAGAATTGGCGGCAAAGTAATGTCTATCTTTATTAATTCTGCAAGCAAGGTAATTGTTCAGGGAATGACTGGTTCCGAAGGAACCAAGCACACTCGTCGCATGTTGGCTTCCGGCACCAAAGTTGTTGGTGGCGTGACGCCAGGTAAAGGCGGACAAAGCGTTGATATCGATGGCCATCAACTTCCGGTCTTTAACACTGTTGCTGAAGCGATGGCTGCAACTGGCGCAAATGTTTCAGTTGTCTTCGTTCCACCAAAGTTTGCAAAGGCTGCGGTCATCGATGCTATTGATGCCAAGATGCCGCTAGTTGTTGTGATCACTGAAGGTATTCCAGTTCATGACTCTGCATACTTCTACGCATATTCAGTTCAAAAGGGCACAACGCAGATCATCGGGCCAAACTGCCCAGGTCTAATCAGCCCAGAACAATCAAATGTCGGAATCATTCCTGCAGATATCACCAAGCGCGGACCAATCGGTTTAGTTTCTAAGTCCGGAACACTTACCTACCAAATGATGTACGAACTTCGCGATATCGGATTTTCTACAGCAGTTGGTATTGGCGGAGATCCCGTAATCGGTACAACACATATTGATTGCTTAAGGGCTTTTCAAGATGATCCTGATACAACTGCAATCGTTATGATCGGTGAAATCGGCGGAGATGCTGAAGAGCGCGCTGCTGCATTTATCGCCGAATATGTAACAAAGCCAGTTGTAGGTTACGTCGCTGGATTTACTGCGCCAGAAGGAAAGACGATGGGCCATGCTGGCGCCATCGTTTCTGGTTCATCTGGAACTGCGCAAGCAAAGAAAGATGCTCTTGAGGCAGCTGGCGTAAAGGTCGGACAAACTCCAAGTGAAACTGCGCGCTTAATGCGCGCCATTCTCGGACGCTAAGTCTGCAATGTTGCAACGTGTCCTAGCGGTCTCGTTTGCACAGGTTTTGCGTAGCGTCTTTGTAATCCTTCTTCCGCTTGCCTTTATATCTCTAATTGCCTGGGCGACAGCTGGAAGCGCAACTGGAAATACTTCAGATCCCATGCGCGCTGCGCTCTGGCTCTGGCTAGGTGCGCACCACATTCCATTTAACTTAAGTGGAACAACGATTGGGTATCTATCTTTCCTTCCAATAGGTGCGATGTTGATTCCATTCTTTGCACTTCGAATCGGATTCACTAAAGCCCTTAGTAAATTACATGGCGACTTTCATAATTTAAATAGCGTTCGAACTATCTTTGCCGGCCAGTACGCCTTGGTCGCAACCTTGCTTTCTCTCTTTAGTCTTTCAACCAACGTTTCACCACAGTGGTATCTAACGCCCATATTCACATTTGGTATCGCATACCTAGCGACGTTAACTGCCGGATCACGAGTTCGAATTTCGCAGGCCGCATCTTTAGCAAGCCGAGTACTAGCCATCTTGCTTGGCTTCTCATTTATTATTCTTGCCATTTTAATCTTTACAAATACCGCGACCTTTAAAAATATCTCAATCGTCTTGCAACCGGGGATTCTGGGCTCTTTCTTACTCTTTGCGCTAAATGCTTTCTATCTTCCCAATGCGGCGCTATCAATCCTCGGATACTTCACCGGAACTGGCTTTGCAGTTGGCGCCGGAACTTTGGTCTCACCATTTACACATCGCTTAGGTGAACTACCAGCACTTCCTCTTCTATCAGTGCTTCCAACAACTTCCTCACGGTGGGCGCTAATTGCGGTCGCACTAGTTGTTGCTGTTGGCGCTGCGCTTGCGATCTGGGCGCAGAGCTCGAGCACCACAACGCTTATTCAAAGTTTCGTACAACTCTTGATTGCAGCCGCTCTTTTGAGTTATCTAGCCAGCGGTGCCTTAATGACACCGGCTATGAGCGCAGTTGGCTTATCTATCTGGAAGTTCACACTTTCAATTGCAGTAGAAATCGCGATCGGGATCGCGTTGGTGGTCCTTCTGCCGCAGGTAAGAATCCGCGCTAAACGATGACTAATTCGCGCATCGTAATTCTGGCTTCAGGTAGCGGAAGTATCGCCCAAGCAATTATCGATGCGCAGCAAAAGGGTGATTTAACCGTAGAGATCGCCTGCGTTATCTCTGATCAAGCAAGCGCTGAGGTATTGAAGCGCGCAAAGTCAGCAGGCATCCCAAGCAAAGTAATTGCGATGTCAGCAAATCGTTTGGATTGGGATCTACAAATTATTTCAGCGCTAGCAGATTTACAGCCTGACCTCGTTGTTAGTGCGGGCTTTATGCGGATCCTTTCGGCCGATTGTGTATCTAAATTTAAGATCGTAAATAGCCATCCAGCTTTGTTACCCCTCTTTCCAGGCGCCCACGCAGTTCGCGATGCGCTGGCTGCTGGTGCTGGAAAAACTGGGACCACAATCCATTGGGTTGATGCGGGAGTTGATACCGGAACGATCATTGCTCAGGAAGAAGTTGAAATTGTGCCTAGCGATACTGAAGAGTCGCTGCATGAACGCATTAAGATTGTGGAACGACGTCTCTATGTCGCGACGTTGCAAAAACTACTGAACGAATCCGTGAGGTCTCATGACTGACCGTAAAGCTATCCGTCGCGCACTCGTAAGCGTTTACGATAAAGATCGTCTTTTAGAACTCGGCAAAGTTTTAACTGAAGCCAAGATTGAAATACTTTCAACTGGATCTACTGCAAAGACGTTAGCTCAAGCAGGTTACGCAGTTACTGAAGTCAGTTCTTACACCGGCTTTCCCGAGATTATGGGTGGTCGCGTAAAGACCCTGCACCCAAAGATTCACTCAGGCATATTGGCCGATCAAGATAATCCCGAACATTTAGCGGCGATAGCAGATTTGGATATCGAGCCTTTTGATTTAGTTGTTATAAATCTCTATCCGTTCTTGCAGACGATCATTTCTGGCGCCGAATATGCCGAATGCATCGAACAAATTGATATCGGTGGTCCATCAATGCTGCGCGGTGCGGCAAAGAACCATGGCTCGGTTGCTGTTATCTCAAAAGTTTCGCAGTACGACGACTTGTTTGCCGCGATAAAGGCTGGTGGAACAACGCTCGATGAACGTCGCCGCTTTGCTTTAGAAGTTTTCCGCACCACTGCTGAATATGATTTAACAATCGCTAGTTGGCTCGGCACACAGATCAGTATGGATATTCCAGATTGGTTTGGCTTGATCTGGAAACGCGAGAGCTCACTTCGTTATGGCGAGAACCCGCATCAGAAGGCGGCGATCTATCGCGGTGGTCCTCCCGGAATTGTTAACGCCGTGCAGAGCCATGGCAAAGAGATGTCATTTAATAACTACACCGATGCTGATGCCGCTTGGCGTGCAGCGTTAGATCACCAACAGCCTTGTGTTGCAATCATTAAACATGCCAACCCATGTGGAATAGCAACTGGAAAAGATATCGCTAGCGCTTATTTAGCAGCGCATGCATGTGATCCGGTTTCAGCATTTGGGGGAGTCGTAGCTGCAAATCGCAAAGTAACCGTTGCTATGGCCCAACCTCTGTCTCAGATTTTTACTGAAGTAATAATCGCTCCTGAGTACGAACCAGAAGCGTTGGAAATTCTGATGCGTAAACCTTCCATCAGAATTCTCACCTGCGCTAATACTTTTCTATCGCCCTTTGAAATTCGCCCCGTATCAGGTGGAGTACTTCTGCAAGATACCGACAAGATCAGTGCCGAAGGTGATTCTCCAGCTAACTGGAAACAAGTGACAGGTGCTGCAGTTTCCACTGAAGTTTTAGCTGATCTCGAATTTGCTTGGCGCTCGGTGCGCGCAGTTAAGAGCAATGCAATCTTGTTGGCACACGATGGGGCAGCAATCGGAATTGGAATGGGCCAAGTAAATCGCGTGGATTCTGCAAAACTCGCAGTTGCGCGTGCTGGTGATCGCGCTGCCGGAACAGTTGCGGCAAGTGATGCTTTCTTCCCGTTTGCAGATGGTTTACAGATTCTTATCGATGCCGGTGTTACAGCAGTTGTACAGCCAGGCGGCAGCGTTCGCGATGAAGAAGTAATTGCAGCAGCAAACGCCGCAGGGATTGCAATGTTTTTTACTGGCACACGCCACTTCTCGCACGCCTAATTTCGCTAGCCACAACTAACTCGAATAGGATCTGGAGTTATGACAGCAACAATCCTTGATGGCAAAGCACTTGCCGCCACTATCAAAGGGCAACTTGCTACACGCGTAACCTCGCTAAAGGCCAATGGGATTGCGCCAGGTCTCGGAACAGTTCTAGTTGGCGATGATCCAGGTTCTATTTCTTATGTTGCTGGAAAACATCGCGACTGCCAAGAAGTTGGCATCAACTCTATTCGCGTTGATCTAAAGGTGGATGCATCGCAAGCCGATCTGCTTGCTGCAATCAAGGACTTAAACAATGCTAGAGAATGCACTGGTTACATCGTCCAGCTGCCTCTCCCAAAGGGAATAAACACTCAAGTAATTCTTGAATCTATTGATCCGGCAAAAGATGCTGATGGTCTACATCCAATTAACTTAGGTCGACTCGTTTCTGGTTTTGATGCACCGCTGCCATGCACTCCGCGCGGCATCGTCGAATTAATCAACCATTATAAAATTCCACTCGCAGGCGCCGAAGTTGTGGTTATCGGTCGTGGCTTAACTGTTGGGCGCCCACTTGGGTTACTACTTACCCGCAAGCAAGAAAATGCGACAGTAACCTTGACTCACACCGGCACTAAAGATTTGCTTTCACACACTAAGCGCGCCGACATTGTTATCGCAGCAATCGGAAGCGCTCATTTCTTAAAGGCAAGCGCTGTTAAAGAAGGCGCAGTTGTTGTTGATGTTGGTATCTCTAGAACTTCTGCTGGTTTACTCGGAGATGTTGATCCTGGAGTTATGGAAGTTGCATCTTTCATTGCACCAATGCCTGGTGGAGTCGGACCAATGACGCGCGCGATGTTGCTGCAGAACGTGGTCGAAGCATGCGAGAGATAAGTTCAATTGGTGTGCGCCTGGCATACCTGGTTATCGGAATTGGCTTTATTGCGGGGGTGGCATCCTTTGTTCGCCTCGGCTCGATCGCGATCGCCATCGGTATGGGTGTGATTGCGATCGCACATTGGAAAACTGGAAAAGTTGAACGGTATTTAGCCCTCGGAATAGCGCTGGCCCTCTTGGCTTTGGCGATCTCACTTCCTCGCGGGTTGTAGAGTTTCTCTCGACATCAAGAAATCAAAAGAGTAAGCAAGAGAAAGAGTCGAACATGTCTTCCAAAGTAATTTCGGGAAAAGTCACCGTTGTCGGAGCTGGTTTCTACGGTTCAACAACTGCCCTTCGTCTAGCTGAATACAACATCTTCGAAACCGTTGTACTCACAGATATCCTCGAGGGAAAGCCTGAAGGTTTGGCCCTTGATATGAACCAATCGCGTTCTATCGAAGGATTCGAAACCAAGATCATCGGTGCAACAACTACTGCCGACGGCGCAGGGTATGAAGCAACTGCAAATTCTGATGTCGTTGTAATTACCGCCGGACTTCCTCGCAAGCCCGGAATGAGCCGCATGGATTTAATCGGTGTTAACGCCGGAATCGTTCGCGGAGTTGCAGAAAATATTGCAAAGCACTCACCAAATGCAGTGATCATCGTGGTTTCAAATCCACTCGATGAAATGACTGCACTTACTCAGATCGCTACAAACTTTCCAAAAAATCGCGTAATGGGCCAGGCCGGAATGCTCGACACTGCGCGCTTTACAAACTTTGTTGCTGAAAAGCTTGGAGTCGCGGTTGGTTCAGTAAAGACGTTAACTCTTGGATCACATGGTGACACCATGGTCCCAGTCCCAAGTCGTTGCACCGTCGATGGCAAGCCACTTTCTGAACTTCTCTCACAAACCGAAATCGACGAACTTGTTGACCGCACTCGTAATGGTGGCGCAGAAGTTGTTGCACTCCTTAAGACAGGATCTGCTTACTACGCACCTTCTGCTGCAGCAGCTCGCATGGCTAAAGCCGTTATTGAAGATTCCGGCGCAGTAATGCCAGTTTGTGCATGGGTAGATGGCGAATACGGAATCTCTGGCGTTTACCTTGGGGTTGAAGCCGAGATCGGTCGCTCTGGCGTAAAGAAAGTTGTAGAAACTAAACTCACCGATTCAGAACTTGTTGGGCTTAAGGAAGCTGCTGAAGCAGTCCGCGCCAAGCAAGCAGATGTTCAGACACTCTAGTAAGGAAAAGATATGAGCAAAATCAAAGTAACTGGAACCGTTGTCGAGCTAGATGGCGATGAGATGACCCGCATCATGTGGCAGTTCATCAAAGACTCCTTGATCCTTCCTTACCTCGATGTAAACCTCGAGTACTACGACCTCGGCATGGAACATCGCGATGCCACTGATGATCAAGTAACTATCGATTCTGCCCGTGCTATCCAAAAGCACGGCGTCGGCATCAAGTGCGCAACTATTACTCCTGACGAGGCTCGTGTTGAAGAGTTCGGCCTGAAGAAGATGTGGAAGTCTCCAAACGGAACTATCCGCAATATCTTGGGCGGCGTTATCTTCCGCGAACCAATCATTATTTCTAACGTGCCACGTTTGGTGCCTCACTGGACAAAGCCAATCGTTATCGGCCGTCACGCATTTGGTGACCAGTACCGTGCAACAGATTTCAAAGTTCCAGGTCCAGGAAAGCTAACGATCTCTTTCGTTCCAGAAGATGGATCTGCGCCAATTAACACCGAAGTCTTCAACTTCGAATCTTCAGGTGTAGCGATGGCTATGTACAACGTCGATGATTCAATTCGCGACTTTGCCCGCGCCTCACTTAACTACGGACTACTTCGTAAATTCCCGGTTTATCTCTCAACTAAGAACACAATTCTTAAGGCTTACGACGGTCGCTTTAAAGATATCTTTGAAGAGATCTACCAAGCCGAATTCAAGTCCCAATTTGATGCGGCTGGAATCTGGTACGAGCACCGCCTAATCGATGACATGGTCGCTATGTCACTTCGTATGGAAGGCGGATATGTCTGGGCATGTAAGAACTACGACGGCGATGTGCAATCAGATACCGTCGCACAAGGTTACGGCTCACTAGGTTTGATGACTTCAGTACTTATGACTCCAGATGGAAAGATCTGCGAATCAGAGGCAGCGCACGGAACAGTTACTCGCCACTACCGCGATCACCAAGCAGGTAAAGCGACTTCAACTAATCCGATCGCATCAATCTTTGCTTGGACTCAGGGGCTTGCTCACCGCGCCAAGTTAGATAACAACGCTGAGCTTGCGAAGTTCTGTTCAACGCTAGAACGCGTCTGCATCGAAACAGTTGAATCAGGAAAGATGACCAAAGATCTTGCGCTGCTAATCTCAAAAACTGCTCCTTACCAAACAACTCAAGAGTTCCTCAATTCAATTGATGAAAACTTGAAAGTTGCAATGGCATAAAGATGTCTGTTAACCAACCAGGTGCGCTAGCGCTAGTTGGTTCTGGAGAATATTTACCCGAAGCGCAGTTGTTCGAAACAGTGCTACTGCGCTTAGGTATTTCTCGCGGTAAATCTAATACTTATATACAGATTCCTACCGCCGCTGGGAAAGAAGGCGATGATCGTTTAGATTTCTGGCGACGACGCGGCGCCGATCAAGGCGCACGCATTGGTTGCGAAGTTAAATACTTGCCGGTGCTTAGCCGCGAAGATGCCTTCAACGAGCAGTGGATTGAAGAAATTAAAAGCGCAGGGCTAATTTACTTTTCTGGGGGAGACCCAGTTCATTTGGCAGAAGTTTTTGCAGACACTCCTATGTGGGAAGCGATTGTTAGTGCATGGCGTGAAGGAGCTTCGCTAGCTGGTTGCTCTGCGGGAGCAATGGCCTTCTGCGGCAAGATTATTGGAATTCGCCGATCGCACATTAGTCCTGGGTTAAATCTCTTACCTGAAATCGAAGTGATCCCTCACTACGATAAATTCTTAGGTTGGCTACCCGATCGTGTTACCGCGGCGATTATGCGTAAAGATGCCGGTACCGCCCTTGTGGGAATCGATGAGAATACCGCCTTAGTTCTTACTGATAATTGGCGTAAATATGGAAGTGGAAATGTACATATTTTGCGTGGGGATATTGAGATAGCCACGGATCTATTTCCCATTAACTAACGCTCATGTACTATCTGCAGAATGAAATCACTTAGCGAAAAAGGTTTAGAAGTTTGGTTTCTCACAGGAAGCCAGCCACTCTACGGCGATGATATTTTGGCCCAAGTTGCCGAACAATCTAAGCAAGTGGTCGCAACTCTAAATGCCGCAAGTGATCTCCCAATTAAAGCGACTTGGAAGCCAGTACTAACAACACCTGAAGCAATTAAAGCGCTTTGTTTAGAAGCTTCTGCTAATCCCAACTGCATTGGTGTAATTACTTGGATGCATACATTTTCACCCGCCAAGATGTGGATCGGTGGCTTAAATGCTCTTCAAGTTCCAATTCTGCATTTAAACACCCAAGCCAATTCTGAACTTCCGTGGGAAAGCATCGACATGGATTTCATGAATCTCAACCAGGCAGCTCATGGCGATCGCGAACACGGCCACGTACAAGCACGTCTACATATGGCGCGCAAAGTAGTTGCCGGACACGTCTCAGATAAGAACGTCACAACTCGCATCGCACATTGGATGCGCGCTGCTATTGGTTGGCACACTGCGCAGAATCTTAAATTGGCACGCTTTGGCGACAATATGCGTTATGTGGCAGTTACCGATGGCGACAAGACAAGTGCCCAGATCGCACTAGGCATGTCTATTGAGGCATACGGAGTTAACGCACTTGTCGATGCGGTTGCTGCAGTCGAAGAGAGTGCAATTGATTCGCTAGTTGCCGAGTACGAAAAAATCTTTGAAGTCTCCGCCGAACTTAAAAAAGGTGGAGCGCGCCACGATTCACTGCGATATCAGGCATCTCTTGAGATCGCGCTAGAGCGATTCTTAGAAGCCGGGAACTTCACTGCATTTACAACGAACTTCGAAGATCTCGGTGCGCTCAAGCAGCTTCCAGGTTTAGCAGTCCAACGGATGATGTCAAAGGGTTATGGCTTCGGCGGAGAAGGCGATTGGAAAACATCTGCACTTCTGCGCATTATTAAGAGCATGACTGAAGGTCTGAAAGGTGGAACTTCATTTATGGAGGATTACACCTATCACTTCGGACCAGGCGAACCAAAAGTTTTAGGCGCGCATATGCTCGAAGTCTGTCCCACAATTACAGATCAAAAACCAAAGTGCGAAATTCATCCCCTTGGAATCGGTGGAAAAGATGATCCAGTTCGTTTAGTTTTTAACGCAACTCCTGCACAAGGTCGCGTAGTTGGTTTAATGGATCTTGGTGATCGCTTCCGCATCGTTTCAAATGACATCGAAGTTGTTAAGCCAGATAAAGAGTTAAAGAAGTTACCTGTTGCATGTGCGGTCTGGAAGCCAGCCCCATCGCTTGCCACATCGGCTGAATCCTGGATCTATGCCGGCGGCTCGCACCACACCGTCCTAAGCACCGCCCTGGATGTCGAGACCTTAAATGACTTCGCCAATATCGCCTCAGTCGAGCACCTGCGCATCAGCGCCACAACGACCAGCGATGAATTCCATAAGGAAATCAAGTGGAACGGCGCCTATTACAAGCTCTCCTCGCTGACCTAGAACCCCTCGATTGGTGGGGGTTTTGGCCCGCCCTTTGTAACCTAAACGTTACCGCCGAAAGGCCACATTGGGTTGACTCACCCTTAGCCCCGAACAAAGATACCTATATGTAGATTCCTGGTCCCCAAAAATCCAGGGTGATACATATCCCGTAGTAGGAAATCCCTCTACATCGAGAAAGGCGTTACATGCTAAAGAAGTCAAAAGTAGCAGCTGTCTTCGCTGCACTTGCACTAGTTGTAACAACAGCTCCAGCATCATCTGCTGCAACTGATAAGCAACTTGAAATCTTTACCTGGTGGGCATCAGGCGGAGAAGCTGCAGGTCTAGAAGGAATGACAACTGAGTTCAACCGTCTAAATCCAAAGACACCATTTATTAACGCAACAGTTGCAGGTGCAGCTGGCGTTAACGCAAAGGGTGTTCTTGTATCACGTATGCAAGCTGGAAATCCACCTGACACATTCCAGGCACATGCTGGTGAAGAACTTTCATCATATGTAAAGGCTGGACAGGTTGAAGACCTTTCATTCCTTTACAAGTCAGAAGGATGGGACAAGATTTTCCCTAAGGATCTCGTAAAGACCCTTACAACAAACGGAAAGATCTACTCAGTTCCTGTAAACATTCACCGTTCAAACGTTCTATGGTGGAACCCAGCAGCTGCAAAGAAGGCTGGAATCACTAAGGCTCCTGCATCACTAGATGCAATGCTCGCTGACATGGCGAAGTTCAAGAAGGTTGGAATTGACGGAATCGCACTTGCTGGTAACGGCGACTGGGCGATTGCTCACCTATTCGACTATGTACTACTTGCTTCAATGGGACCAGATAAGTTCAATGGTCTATGGACAGGTAAGACAAAGTGGAGCGGTCCAGAAGTTTCAAAGGCAATTGATTACCTTGCAAAGATTCTTGCTTACGGTAACTCAAGCAAGTCACTTGACTGGCCAGATGCAGGCAAGCTTGTAACAACAGGTAAAGCCGGCTTCTTCATCATGGGTGACTGGGCTTCATCACAGTGGCAGTCAGAAGGCCTAAAGCTAGGCGTTGACTACACATGGGCTCCAGGTCCAGGCACCAACGGTGTCTACCAGTGGCTCTCAGATTCATTTACATTGCCTAAGGGCGCTGTAAACCGCGATGCAGGTATCGCCTGGTTGAAGGTCTGCGGATCTTTGGCTGGACAAGATGCCTTCAACCCTAAGAAGGGTTCAATCGCAGTTCGTACAGATTCAAATCCAAAGCTATATGACGCATACCTCCAGGCAGCAATGAAGTCATGGAAGAAGGATCGCCTCGTCGGTTCAACTGTCCACGGCGTTAACTGGGGCAATGCTGGAATGGCTGCGTACAACTCAGCAGTTGGACGCTTCTATTCAGGCGGAGCTAAGGATAAGAAGGGCTTCGTCAAGGCACTTGATGCAGCTCTAAAGGCACACCAGAACAGCTAATTACTTAGCTGATCTGTAAGGCTGTAAATAAGTAGTCGAAGTTCTGGCGGGATCGAAAGGTTTCGCCAGAACTTCGACACTTTTAAATAATAGATATTTTGAGAGGCGACACCTAAGTGAAAGTAAAGAAAAATCGAGTCCATAGCCCTTGGGGCGGATTCTTTTTCGTTCTCCCATCAATTATTGCGATGGCGGTTTTCGTATACGGAATGATTGGTTACACAGTTCGCGAGTCATTGATGAATCGCACCAACTCATATACAGAAGATGTCTTTTATGTCGGCTTAACTAACTATGCTGAACTCTGGCAAGATCCCGAGTTCACCCACGCTCTCTCTAATCTTTTGAAATTTACCGTGGTCTTCATGATCGGATGTTTACTCTCCGGTTTGATTATGTCTTTATTGCTAGAAAAGGGAATCAAGGGCGAAGGCTTCTTCCGCTCTACCTACCTTTACCCAATGGCGATCTCATTTATTGCGATGGGAACTTCCTGGCGCTGGTTGATGGACTCAGCGCGCGATGCTGATGCAACCGGACTCAATTATCTTCTGCAGAAAGTTGGACTAGCTTCACTACAGAGCGACTGGTACACATCAGAAGCTGGTTCAATGTTTGCTATGTCCCTGCCAGCGATATGGCAGATGTCTGGTTATGTAATGGCGCTCTTCTTAGCAGGTTTCCGCGGAATTCCGGATGACCTTCGCGAAGCAGCACGTGTAGATGGCGCTAGCGAATATAAGATCTATCGCCACATCCTGTTCCCACAGCTTTCACCAACATTCCTAACAGTTTTGATTATCTTGGGCCATATCTCGATGAAGGTATTCGATCTGATCTTCGGTATCGCAACCAAGAGTTATGTCACCAAGGTACTTGCTATCTATATGTGGCAAGTTATCTTCGACTTCCAGAACTATGCCAAGGGCGCTGCGATTGCGATTGTCATTCTCTTGATGATCGCGGTAGCAGTTATTCCATATCTAATCTATGTAAATAAGACAGAGGAGGCGAACAAATGAGTTCAGATATCGCATCCCGCGTCACCCGTAAGGTTGATGTTCGCAATAAGAAGAAGCTCGATGGTAAAGGCCAGTTCTGGTTGGTCTTCCGCTACTTCGCACTAACCATTCTCTTCGTAATTGCTGCGCTTCCTATCTACATCATGGTTATTAACTCCGTAAAAGGTATTACTGGAGTAACCCAATCAGCAGCGTTCATTCCACCGACTTCACTTGATTTCAGCGCCTGGGGCCCAACATGGGAAATCTTGAAAGAACCAATGTTCCGTACGCTCTTCTTCGTTGTTCAATCCTCAATTATCTCTGCGGTAATCGGTGCGATTAACGGATTCGTCTTTGCTAAGTGGCGCTTCCGCGGATCAACCTTTATCTTCACAACATTCCTATTCGGAATGTTCATTCCTTACCAAGCGATCATGATTCCCCTAACTAAGTTCAACCAGTGGGCCGGAATCGGTAACACGATCTATGTCTTGGTCTTTGCGCACGTTATCTACGGTATTCCGATCTGTACCTTGATCTTCCGTAACTACTACGCAGCGATCCCTAACGAGTTAATCGAAGCAGCGCGCGTTGATGGCGCCGGAATGGTACGTATCTTCCGCACCATCTTCTTGCCGCTCTCAGTTCCTGGCTTCGTGGTTGTTCTTATCTGGCAGTTCACATCTGCCTGGAACGACTTCCTCTTTGCGATCTTCTTAACTGGTGGTTCACCGAAGTTATCTGTTGCAACAACAGCGCTTAATTTCATCACCGGTTCTGGCAACCAGGTTTACTACGGAAATAACATGACCGCATCGTTGATCGTTTCGATCCCAACCTTGCTCGTCTACCTATTCTTAGGTCGTTACTTCTTGCGTGGCCTCTTGTCCGGCTCGCTAAAGGGTTAGTTTCAAGAGATTAAGTAACAATACCTCGTGCTCGATGAAGGTTCGGTTATCCCTTACCTAACTCAGCGCGGATTGTTGTCAGGTAACGCCACCGTGGAAGTTCTCACAGGTGGCGTTTCCTGTGTTGTCTTGGCAGTTCAAAGTGCGCAGTGCGAATTAGTTGTTAAGCAGGCTCTGCCCGAGTTAAAGACGAAAGCAAAGTGGGTGGCCGATCAACGCCGCGCAATTGTTGAGGCAGAGGCGATGCAGGTCTATCAATCGATTACTCCGGATAGCGTTCCAGAGTTGATTGATTGCGATAAAGCCAATTTCACTTTAACAATGTCACGTCTTCCAAACACCTGTACCAACTGGAAGCAAGATATGTTGGAAGGACGAATCCACCCAGAAATGGGTGAAAAACTCGGCAAGATTTTGGCGCAGTGGCACAACACAACTGCCGTTGATTCAGCGATTAAGGCCAAGTTTATGGAAGGCGAACTCTTTGAACAGTTGCGAGTAAGCCCTTTCTATCGCGCAGTTGCTGATAAGAACCCTAATCTGCAGAAAGTTATTAAATCACTAATCGAAGAGATAACCACTGAGAAAATCGCCTTGGTGCATGGCGATTTTTCACCGAAGAACATCTTGGCAACGCCTGATCACAGCCCAATAGTCTTAGATTTCGAAGTCGCACATACTGGAAATCCTGTCTTTGATTTAGCTTTTATCAGCGCACATCTATTATGTAAAACGATTAGAACTCAAAGTGCGGCTGAAAAAGCAGCGATAACTAGCACCGCTTTGAACTTCCTCGATTCCTATCGCCAAACTAGTCGCATAAGCATCGCTGAAACTCTGCCGCTACATGTTGCTCTCATTGCTTTGGCTCGGGTTGAAGGGGTGTCACCAGTAAATTACTTGGATGAGCTGGCCCAGCAGAAATTGGTAGCAATAACTAAAGCCGCCCTGTTAGATTCGACTATGACTTATGAGCAGCTATTTGAAAGCGCCAAGTAATGAATATTAAGAAGTTGCTCGGCTATCAAGTACTTGATTCACGAGGTCGACCAACGGTTGCAGTAACAATTACCTTAAGCGATGGATCGCTACACACCGCACGAGTGCCATCAGGGGCTTCAACGGGAGCACATGAGGCGCACGAGCTACGCGATGCCGGAACCTCAAAAGCAGAGATTTACTACGCCGGAAAATCTGTTTACACAGCAGTTGAAAATATCAATTCCAAGATCGCACCTAAGTTATTGGGCCATAGCCTTAATTTAGCTGCGATAGATGGGTTGCTCGTTGAAGTTGATCCAACTCCCGGCCACCAAGTTATTGGCGCCAATGCAACACTGGCAACTTCACTCGCTGTTGCCAAAGCAGCAGCACATGCATCTGGCAAATCGTTAGTAAGGTATTTTCAGCCAGAAGGTGCGCTCTTACTGCCGATGCCGATGGTAAATATTTTATCTGGGGGAGCACACGCCAATCGCAGCCTTGATATTCAAGATGTTCTTGTGGTTCCACATTCTGCAAATAGCTTCGCCGAAGCCCTTTCCTGGATCGTTGCTATTCGTGAACATGCAGCACGCGATGGCAAAGCCCATGGCGTTACTCATCTAGTCGCTGATGAAGGTGGATTAGGACTCTCATTCCCAACAACCGACGATGCCTGCGAGTTTGTTCTGGCGCAGATCGAAGAACTTGGTCTCTCTGGAAAAGTTTCACTTGCACTCGATATTGCATCAACCCAGTTTTTCTCGGATAACAAGTACTCGTTAACTACATCTGGGCAGATTTATTCACCAGATCAATTCGTAGAAGAGATGCTTGATCTAGTTACTACCTACCCAATTTCATCGATTGAAGACCCCTTTGCCGAAGATGATTGGGCCTCATGGTCAGCTTTTGCCGCAGGCGCTCCTGCACATCTACAAATACTAGGAGATGACCTCTTCACAACTAATTTACATCGCCTCGAACGCGGTGTTGCCGAAAAGAGCGCTAACGCAATTTTGATCAAGGCTAACCAGAATGGACTTCTAACCTCAACTCATCGCGTCCTAGATCATGCGCACGCAAATAACTTTGCAACGGTTGTCTCGGCCCGCAGCGGTGAAACTGAAGATTCTTGGCTGGCAGATATTGCAATCGGTTGGCGGGCGCAGCAGATTAAAGTCGGTTCTACACATGGATCAGAGCGCACCGCGAAATGGAATCGCTTACTTGAATTAGAAGCTATCGAAGAGACAGAGTTCGCACGCCCCTTTAAAGCTCTTTAACTCTTAAAATAAATAACCCCCGCCACACATTTTATAACAATGCGTGGCGGGGGAAATTTATTACTTATTTATTATTACTTATTAATTACTTTAGGCGCTCTCCAGTTGTTGCGTTGAAGAGGTGAACGGATGCAGCCGCAGCGGTGACAGTAATTGTGTCGCCTGGCTTTGGTGGGTTCTTTGGATCCCAGCGAACAATTACTTGTGCGCCTTCATCGGTTGAGTTAGCAAAGTTCACAGATGAATCTGCAGGCTTGCCGTAGACGAATGCATCTGCGCCGAGTTCTTCGACAACTTCAACTAGAACCTTGAAGCCAGATGATGCAGGAGCAAATCCTTCTGGACGGATTCCAACAGTTACTGATGAACCAGCAGATCCTGGAACGTCTACTGCGAGATCTCCGAGCATTGCCTTTCCGCCGCTTACTGGAGCAGAGAGAAGGTTCATCGCAGGTGAGCCGATGAATCCTGCAACGAATGCATTTGCTGGAGCATCGTAAAGATTGCGTGGTGTATCAACTTGCTGCAATAGACCATCTTTAAGAACTGCTACGCGATCGCCCATAGTCATAGCTTCAACTTGGTCGTGTGTTACATAAACAGTTGTGATTCCAAGACGGCGCTGCAGCGCTGCGATTTGGGTACGAGTTGCAACGCGCAACTTCGCATCAAGGTTTGAAAGAGGCTCATCCATAAGGAAGACCTGTGGTTCGCGAACAATCGCACGACCCATAGCAACGCGCTGACGCTGTCCACCAGAGAGTGCCTTTGGCTTACGCTCTAGATATGGCTCAAGGTCGAGCAACTTAGCTGCTTCATTAACGCGCTTATCGCGTTCTTCCTTAGAAACTCCAGCGATCTTAAGTGCGAATCCCATGTTCTCTGCAACAGTCATGTGTGGGTAAAGCGCATATGACTGGAAAACCATTGCGATATCGCGATCTTTTGGAGCAACATTTGTTACATCACGATCACCGATAAGGATTCGACCTTCGTCGATTTCTTCAAGTCCTGCCAACATACGTAGTGATGTTGACTTACCGCAACCTGATGGACCAACAAGAACCAAGAATTCACCGTCTTTAACGGTTAGGTTTAACTTGTCGACTGCAGGTTTGGTTGTGCCTGGGTAGATACGTGTTGCGTTTTCGAATACAACAGATGCCATTTAAGGTATCTCCTTCTCCGGGCAGGTACGTGCCCGACGGTCCGAGGATGAAGGTGCTAGCCGGTTGGCTAGGCTCGCAAAGGATATGCCAAGCGCGGGCAAATAGGGAAGGGGCGCCGGAAATGGCCTTTGGCGAGTTCGCTTACATTTCGGCTCTCGAGTTCTTTGCCTTAGAATTACACCCATCATGGACCCTTACCCGATTGGTTCTTTAATCGGCGACCTCGCCTCCGTAGCTGGCCTGATCTTGCTTGGCTCATTCTTTGTGGCAGCCGAAATCGCCCTCATCTCACTTCGTGAAAGCCAAGTCCGCCAACTCTCAAGTAGAGGTAAACGTGGCGCCAAGGTTTCCGTCCTTACCTCTAACCCAAATCGATTCTTAGCCGCTGCTCAAGTTGGAGTAACCGTTTGTGGATTCTTGTCTGCAGCACTTGGCGCAGAAAGACTTGGCGTTTATGTCATTCCGCAGTTGGTTGATCTTGGTCTGTCAGATGAAGCGGCAAATGTAACTTCGCTAATCGGTGTCACCTTAGTAATCGCTTACTTCTCACTTGTATTTGGCGAGCTCGTTCCAAAGCGTCTTGCGCTATTTCGCACTGAAGAGATATCGCTATGGAGCGCTGGCCCAATTGATTTCACCGCCAAATTCTTTAGACCAGTCATTTGGTTGCTCTCTAAATCAACCGATGTTGTTGTACGTATCTTTGGAATTGATCCAAAAGAACAACGCAGCCAGATGTCTGAAGAAGAACTCCTTGATTTGGTAACTGGCCATGCTGCCTTGACCGCAGAAGAACGCGATATCGTAGAAGAAGTCTTTAACGCTTCAGAGCGCCAAGTGCATGAAGTTATGGTTCCGCGCACTGAAGTAGATTTCATGGATGCTTCGCTAACTGTTGGCAAAGCGATTGCGCTCGCAGTAGATCGCGCACATTCGCGTTATCCCGTCGTTCGCGGATCAACCGATGAGGTAATTGGATTTATCCACGTTCGCGATCTACTTGACACAACGTTGGTGAGCGCCGGCGGAAAGATTCAAGAGCTTGTTCGAAACATCATGTTTCTTCCTGGCACCAAGGGTGTTCTTCCTGCCCTTACCGAGATGCGCAATCAACGCCAACATTTAGCAATTGTGCTCGATGAATACGGCGGTACCGACGGCATCGTGACCCTCGAAGATTTAGTCGAATGCCTGATCGGCGATATCAAAGATGAATACGACATTGATGAAGCCGAAGTTTCTGTGGAATCTCGCACAGGTGATTTTGAGGTTGATGGACTGATTTCGATCGATGACTTACGCGAGCAGACAGGTATAGAAATCCCTGAAGGTCCATATGAAACAGCCAGCGGTTTTGTGATGCATTTCTTAGGCAGAATTCCCGTCGCTCATGATGTAGTTGGCGTTAACGGGATTCGAATCACTGTTTTGACTATGGAAGGCAAGCGCGCTGGGCAGTTATTGATATCGCGTAACTAGCGATTCATGCGAGAATTACAACTATGACAAAGAAGAGAGTTCTGTCCGGCATACAGCCCACCAGTGACTCCTTCCACCTGGGCAACTATCTTGGTGCGCTAAAGCAATGGGTCGAACTCCAGAGCGGCAACGATGCCTTCTACTGCATCGTCGATCTGCACGCCCTAACCGGTGATATCGATCCAGCGTTGCTTCGCAAGAGAACTCTCGCATCTGCGGCGCAGTTAATTGCTTTAGGAATTTCCCCAGATAAATCAACGCTCTTTGTGCAATCACATGTTGCCGAACATAACCAACTCGGCTGGATTATGGAATGTATCGCTGGTTTTGGTGAAGCTAACCGTATGACCCAATTTAAAGATAAGTCAGCAAAAGGCGGGGCAGATACTGCGCGTGTAGGACTCTTCACCTACCCAATGTTGCAAGCTGCCGACATTCTTCTTTATCAAGCAGATCAAGTACCTGTTGGAGAAGACCAACGTCAACACATCGAGTTAACACGCGATTTAGCGATCCGATTTAATACAAAGTTTGGCGATACCTTCAAAATACCTGAGGGTTACATTTTGAAATCAGGATCTAAAATTTACGACCTACAAGAGCCAACAAATAAGATGAGCAAATCAGCGGGCTCTGTCGCAGGAGTTCTAGAAATTATGGATACGCCAGAGGCCAATACCAAGAAGATTAAGAGCGCGACCACTGATGCTGGCCGCGAAGTTACCTTTGATGAAAAAGGCAAACCTGGCATCAGCAACCTACTTACTATTCACTCAGCACTTTCTGGAAAGACCGTTGCAGATTTAGAGAATGAATTTGCCGGAAAAGGTTATGGAGACTTTAAAGGCGCGGTTGCCGAGGTAGTTGTTGATTACCTACGTCCGATCCGCACTCATGCGTTGGAACTTCTGCAGGATGAGGCTCATCTAATCAAGGTACTTCACGATGGAGCTGATAAGGCGCGCTCCGTCGCCAGCGCAACTCTGGCGCAGACCTATAAAAATCTTGGCTTGGTTCTCTAATGAAGTTTCGTGCAGCGCTTGCGATAGCCGCAATCGGGCTTTCAATTTTTAGCGCTCCACAAGCTAGTGCAGCAGGCAATATCTGTATCGCTTATGACACTGGTGGGCCAGGAGATCGCTCATTTAACGATGCAACGCTAGCGGGCGTTAAAAAGGCGCAGAGTCAGTACTCATTTACATTCGAAAGCGTTGTTACAGATGGCACCAACGCCGATCGCACTAAGCGAATCCGCACACTCACAACTAAGAGTTGCACAACAATAATTGCAGTTGGTGGTCAATACGCAAGAATTATCGAACCGCTTGCGATCGAATTTCCAAATACCCAATTTGCGATTATCGGAGATGCTTCAATCCCTTCCTTAAATGTCACATCAATTATCTTCTCTGAGAACGAAGCGGCTTTCTTGGCGGGCTATAGCGCAGCGCTAGCCACTAAAAGCGGCAAGGTAGCGATGGTGACTACACCTTCAAATGCAGATAGTTATGAAAATGGATTTCTCCTTGGCGTTACAGCAGCAAAGAAGAATGTGCGTTCCTTTGTAAAATACACCGCAACTGAATCTGTGGTCTCTGCAAAGGCGCTAATTACCCTAGGCATAGATGTGATTTACGATGCCACAGCTGGATCAGCTGATGGTTTATTTGAGGCGATCGTTAAGGCAAACACCTCTAAGAATCGTAAGAAGAACGCCCCTGAAGTTAATTTGATTATTACCGAACCTGATCTTTATCTAAGCGTTACTCCTGCAACTTCAAAATATCTAATTGCTTCAGTTGTTAAGCGAGTAGATATCGCAGTATCTGCGATTATCGGCAAAGCAGTTAACAACAGCCAACTCTCAGATGTTATTGATGCTAAAGCCGGCATCTACGGACACCGTTACGGTATCAGCGACAAAGGAATAGAAATAGTTATTAAATCTAAGCCGTTAGCTGCCCAAAGCGCAGCTATCAATGCGGCAGCGAGTGCAGCATATGCAAATTAATTGGGAGCTCCTTAAAGAACAAGCAACTGCAGCGATGAAGCAGGCCTATGCACCTTATTCCAAGTTTCCGGTAGGCGTTGCCGCACTTGTAGATGACGGTCGCATCGTGACCGGTTGCAACGTGGAAAATGCCAGTTATGGCCTTACTTTGTGCGCAGAATGTGGTCTGGTTTCTTCGCTCATTAACTCTGGTGGAGGTCGCTTAATTGCATTTACCTGTGTTGATATCTCAGGTAACTTGTTAATGCCGTGCGGTCGCTGTCGCCAACTTCTTCAAGAGCATGGTGGTTCAAAACTGCAATTGGCAACAGATGATGGAATCAAAACCTTAGCCGATCTTTTACCTTGGGCATTCGGCCCGGAAGAGATGGAAAAGCGTCTTGACTAGTAACTCTGTCGAACCATTTGCCGCCGTAGAGATTATCGCCGCTAAACGTGATCGCAATGAACTTACTGATAAACAAATTGACTGGACGGTTGATGCATATACCCGCGGAGTAATTGCTGACGAGCAAATGTCAGCTCTCCTAATGGCGATCTTGCTAAATGGCATGAATTCCCGCGAAATTTCGCGTTGGACAACGGCGATGATTAACTCTGGCGAACGTATGAACTGGTCGATGTTAGATCGCCCAACTGCAGATAAGCATTCAACTGGTGGCGTTGGCGACAAGATAACTCTTCCATTGGCGCCGCTAGTTGCTGCATGTGGTGGCGCAGTTCCGCAACTTTCAGGTCGCGGCCTTGGCCACACCGGCGGAACTCTCGATAAGCTCGAATCAATACCCGGTTGGCGCGCATCACTTTCCAATGAAGAGATGTTAAAAGTTTTACAAGATACCGGAGCGGTAATTTGTGCAGCAGGTGCTGGCCTTGCTCCAGCCGATAAGAAACTTTATGCGCTGCGTGATGTAACCGCGACAGTTGAGGCGATCCCGCTAATTGCTTCATCAATTATGTCTAAGAAGATTGCCGAAGGTACTTCAGCCCTTGTTTTAGATGTTAAGACCGGTAGCGGCGCATTTATGAGCGATCCGAAGCAAGCCGCCGAACTTGCGCGCACGATGGTTCAACTTGGCATTGACGCTGGTGTTAAGACACGTGCGCTCGTTACAGCGATGGATGTTCCACTTGGCCTAACGGCGGGAAATGCCCTTGAAGTACGTGAATCTATTGAGGTTTTAGCCGGTGGGGGACCAGCAGATGTTGTTGAGTTAACAATTCTTTTAGCGCGCGAGATGATCGATGCCGCCGGAATTGTTGGAAAAGATCCAGCAGTTGCACTTCAAGATGGTTCTGCGATGGATCATTGGCGCCGCATGATTGCCGCACAAGGTGGAGATCCAGATGCCAAACTGCCCGTTGCACTTGAACAACATGTAATCACCGCTCAAAACTCTGGAACGATGACCACGATGGATGCGATGAAAGTTGGAGTAAGTGCATGGCGCTTAGGCGCAGGCCGCTCGAAGCAGGGCGAGAAAGTGCAAGCAGGTGCAGGCATCGAGATGCATGCTAAGCCTGGAGATTATGTTCAGGCAGGTGCACCGTTACTTACTTTACATACCGATGAACCAGCAAGATTTGAACGCGCTCTTGAAATTTTAGATGGTGCAATTTCGATTAAGGAAGGCGGAATAGTTAATCGTCTGCCTCTAGTAATTGAGCGGATAGGTTAATGAGCAACTTAAATTTGATTCCAACCCCAGAACAAGTCAAGCGCTTACCTAAGGCTTTGCTGCATGATCACCTGGATGGGGGACTTCGCCCGCAGACAATTATCGATATCGCCAAAGAGATCGGCCACGAGCTCCCAACCTATGATGCAAGAGAGTTAGCTGAGTGGTTCCGCGCATCATGTGATTCAGGTTCGCTAGTCCGCTATCTTGAAACATTCGCGCACACCGTTGCAGTTATGCAGCGTCCAACTGACATCGTGCGCGTAGCGCGCGAATGTGTAATCGACCTAGCCGAAGACGGCGTTGTCTATGCCGAAGTTCGTATGGCTCCAGAGTTGTTAACTGAAAAAGGCTTAACTCTTTCGCAAGCGATTGAAGCCATCTTGCAAGGTTTCCAAGAAGGCGAGAAAGAAGTTGCTAAAACTGGAGGCAAGGTTCGCGCTGTTCTGCTCTTGTGCGGAATGCGCCAGAATCAACTTTCGCAAGAAGTAGCTGAATTAGCAGTTAAATACCGCGATCGTGGCGTCGTTGGCTTCGATATCGCAGGCCCCGAAGATGGCTTCCCACCAAGTGATCAGTTAGATACCTTCGAATACCTGCGTCGCGAAAATGCTCACTTCACGATCCATGCGGGTGAAGCGTACGGCCTTCCTTCAATTTGGGAAGCGATTCAACTTTGTGGCGCCGAGCGTCTCGGTCATGGCGTGCGAATCATCGACGATATCGATTTGAACCACACACCTGCGCGCCTTGGAAAACTTGCCGCTTATGTTCGTGATCGTCGCATCCCATTGGAAATGTGTCCTTCTTCAAATATACAAACAGGTGCTGCTGCAAACTTTGCAGATCACCCAATCGGAGATCTCGCCAAACTTCGCTTCCGTGTAACTGTTAATACTGATAACCGATTAATGTCGGCAACTTCAATGACCCGCGAAATGAACGAGTTGGTTAAGGCTTTTAACTGGAGTTTCTTAGATCTGCAGCGCGTGACTATCAATGCGCTAAAGAGCGCATTTATTCCATTTGAAGAACGTCTGGCGATTATTGATGAGATCGTAAAGCCAGGTTTTGCAAAGATTTCTGCTGAATAATAGTTAAACCCCGATTGGGTGCCAGACCGTCTTTGCTTCCATAAATGCATAGATGCGATTTGGGGTCTGGGCATCGTCAAAATGATGGATCCGCTTTAGATTTTCAGCACCCGCTTCTTTAAGTGCGGTGCGCTTCTTCTTATCGATTCCAGATATATCCATGCCATCGATATCCATATGTGATGCCGCCCAAGGAGCAAGCTCATCATGTGAGCCAGTTAGAATATTTATAACGCCATGAGGTAGATCGCTAGTTGCTAAAACTTCGGCGAAGGTCATCGCCGGAACCGCTGATGCTCCTGGCACTAGGGCGATAACTGAATTTCCAGATGTAATAACTGGCGCAATGGAATCGATAAAGGCTAAGAATTCATCTTTTGGCGCAACTGCGATAACGCCTTGCGCTTCAGGGATAGTGAAGTTGTAATAAGGGCCAGCAACGGGGTTTGTTGAGCCAAATGCCGCAGCCAACTTATCGCTCCAGCCGGCATACCAAACCCAACGATCGATCGCAGACATAAGTTGCTCATGCGCTTTCTTGGGAGTTACGCCAGATGTTGCAGAAATTTCGTTGGCGATCTGATCTGCGCGACCTTCGAGCATCTCTGCAATGCGATAGAGAATCTGTCCGCGGTTGTAGGCAGTTGCCTTTGCCCAACCAATCTGTGCAGCGCGCGCGGCAACAACTGCATCACGCAAATCTTTACGTGATGCCAGCGCAGGATTAGCGATGAAGTTTCCCTTTGCATCGGTTACTTCGTAGATGCGCCCTGATTCACTACGTGGGAAAGCGCCATTGATGTAGAGCTTGTAAGTCTTCTTCACTTCCAGACGTGACATTTACTTTCCCTCCTTCAGATAAGAAGCCAAGCCATGTTTTCCACCTTCGCGTCCCCAGCCAGATTCTTTATATCCACCAAATGGTGATGTTGGATCAAATTTATTAAAGGTATTGGCCCAGATAACGCCAGCGCGAAGTTGTTGAGTGGCCCATAAAATTCGCGAACCTTTCTCACTCCAAACGCCAGCAGATAGTCCAAATGGAGTGTTATTTGCCTTTTCGATCGCTTCTTGTGGGGTACGGAAGGTAAGGATTGAAAGGACTGGTCCAAAGATCTCTTCGCGCGCAATTCGGTGAGCTTGGGTAACGCCGGTAAAGATTGTTGGGGCAAACCAGAAACCTTTATCGGATAAGTTGCAAGCCGGGCTCCAGCGTTCGGCGCCTTCAGAATCTCCTGCCGCAGAAAGTTCATTAATCTTATTTAACTGCTCGCGTGAGTTGATGGCGCCAAGATCGGTGTTCTTATCTAAAGGATCTCCTACGCGAATCTTTGACATGCGAGTTTTTAACTTTTCGGTAACTTCATCTGCGATACCTTCTTGCAGAATCAAGCGCGAACCAGCACAGCAGACATGGCCTTGGTTGAAGAAGATGCCGTTAACAATGCCTTCGACCGTCTCATCGATAGGGGCGTCATCAAAGACGATATTTGCGCCTTTTCCGCCTAATTCGAGGGTTGCTTTCTTATTGGTTCCGGCGATGGCGCGAGCAATTTTCTTGCCGACTTCAGTCGAACCAGTAAATGCAATCTTATGGATACCGGCGTGGTTAACGATCGCAGATCCTGTAGATCCATCTCCAGTAACAATATTTACAACACCAGCAGGAAGTTCTGCTTGCTGACAAACCTCGGCAAATAAAAGTGCGGTCAGCGAGGTTGTCTCAGCCGGTTTCAACACAACGGTATTTCCAGTTGCAAGAGCTGGCGCTACTTTCCATGCCAACATCAATAACGGGAAGTTCCAAGGAATGATCTGGCCAGCAACTCCATGTGGCTTTGGTGACTTACCCATGCCGGCGTAATCTAATTTATCGGCCCATCCCGCGTGATAAAAGAAATGCGCTGCAACTAGCGGAATATCGATATCGCGGGTTTCGCGAATCGGCTTACCGTTATCTAGAGTTTCAAGGACTGCAAATTCGCGGGCGCGTTCTTGCAAGATGCGCGCGATGCGATAAAGGTACTTACCGCGTTCTTTGCCAGAAAGTTTTGACCAGGTTTTTGTGTAAGCCTTCTGTGCTGCAATAACTGCCTTATCGACATCGCTAGCGTTTCCGAGCGCGATTTGGCTTAGAACTTCTTCAGTTGCTGGGTTAATTGTTGCAAAGTGATTGCGCCCATTAACAAATTTGCCATCGATAAAGTGGCCGTACTTCGGCTTAATGGAAACAATCGAGCGAGACTCGGGTGCTGGTGCATATTCGAAAGTCATGACTGATCCTTGGCGCCTTCTCTTAATCGATCGTTACGTAGTTAGGGCTAGCGTAGTAGCCATCGTCCATTTTCATGCGCTGCATCAAAAGGTCGTTCAGTAGCGCACTGGCTCCAATACGGAATAACTCTGGCGTTAACCATTCTGGGCCGGCTGTTTCATTTACTAGCACTAGCTGTTTAATCGCATCTTTAGTGTTTCGGATTCCACCAGCAGGCTTCACGCCGATTCGCCGATTTGTCAGCGCATAGAAATCACGGACCGCCTCTAACATCACAAGGACAACTGGGGGAGTAGCGGCAGGTGCGACCTTTCCCGTTGATGTCTTGATGAAATCTGCACCGGCAAGCATTGCCAGATATGAGGCTTTGCGAACGTTGTCATAGGTAACAAGTTCGCCAGTTTCAAAGATAACTTTTAAATGTGCACGATCTCCGCAAACTTCGCGGATCTTTACGATCTCATCAAAGACCAGCCCAAATTTGCCCGATAAGAAAGCGCCACGATCGATCACCATATCTATTTCGGCCGCGCCGGCATCGATCGCATCTTGAGTATCTTGGATTTTAACTTCCATTGATGCCCGGCCTGATGGGAATGCAGTTGAGACGGCAGCAACTGGAACGTGCTTGCCGCCGATCGCATCTAAATGGGTTCGTGCAATCGAAACCATATCGTTGTAAACGCAGACCGCACCAACACTTGGAATCGTTAAATCAGTTGGATCAGGGCGCACCGCCTTTGTACAAAGGGCGCGAACCTTTCCAGGAGTATCAGCACCTTCTAACGTTGTTAGATCAACCATTGAGATGGCAGTGTCTATCGCCCAACGCTTACTTGTCGTCTTGATACTGCGAGTTGCCAACATGGCAGCGCGCGCTTCAGCGCCAACTTGGTCTACGCCAGGAAGTTGTGAGAGAAAGTTCTTAAGCGAACCTTCACTGCCATCGACTATTCCGTAGAAGCTCATGCCAGAAATTCCTTAAGTGGTTGGCGCAATTGGTTCAATAGTTCGTTTGCAGAGTTTTGATCTTTAGTTATTACCTCGATGTAGCACTTCATCTTTGCTTCAGTTCCGCTCGGACGGATAATGATGCGAATTCCTCCATCAAGCCAGATTCGCAAGCCATCTGTTGGGGGAAGTCCATCTTTAGGTGCAGCCAAGTCATCAATCGAAGATACCGTACGACCGGCAATTTCTGCAGGAGGGTTCTTGCGCAATCCCGCCAGAAGTTCGGTAATGCGGGACATATCGCTAACTCGAATTGAGATTTGTTCAGTTCCATGGAAACCGTGACGAGCCCAAACCTCATTTAATAAATCTACAAGCGTTTTTCCTTCAGCGCTTAGATCTGTTGCAATTTGGGCTAAGAAAAGAGCGGCAGAAATTCCGTCCTTATCGTTAACAGTCTCAGAATCAACGGCGTAACCGATCGCTTCTTCGTAACCAAAGGCGAGATCTTCGATTTTAGCGAGCCATTTAAAGCCTGTTAAAACCTCTTTAAAGTCGATTACATAATGAGTAGCGATCTTGCGCAGCGCAGATGAAGAGACTATCGAATTACCAAAGGTGCCAGTCTTTTTCTTATCTTGCACCATCGATCGCGCAATCCATTCTCCAAAGATTATGCCGAGTTCATCACCACGCAGCATTCGCCAACCACCATTTGGGTCATTTACTGCAGCAGCGCAGCGATCGGCATCTGGGTCATTGGCGATAACTAAATCTGCGCCAACTTCACGCGCTTTTGCTAGCGCTAAATCAATCGCACCTGGTTCTTCTGGGTTTGGAAATGCCACAGTTGGGAAATCCGGATCTGGTTTCGCTTGTTCACTTACTAAAACCAAGTTTGGAAAGCCAGCTTTAGCAAAGACTTTCTCTACAGTCTCAGTGCCAACGCCATGCATTGCGGTGTAAACAATTTTAAGAGAACCAGGTCGTGGCGCAAGTTTTGCTGTACGCGCAACGTATTTATCTACAACTACATCATCTAAGACAGTCCATGAATTACCTCTAGGTACATCCTTGAGAGAGTTCACTAAATCAATCTCTTTTGCGATAAAGCCATCAGTTGGATTGATGATTTGTGATGCGGCGTATTCAATACCGTCGGCAGTGGGCCCGATATAAACCTTGTAGCCGTTATCTTGCGGTGGATTATGGCTAGCGGTGACCATAACGCCGAGATCACATATGAGTTCATGGGTAGCAAAAGCTAGTACGGGAGTTGGAAGTGGTCGTGGCAGGACAAATACCTCAAAGCCTGCACCTGAAAATATCTGTGCAGATTCTTCTGTGAAATCTTCTGAGCCGTATCGCGCATCGCGTCCAATTACCACGCGGCTGAGTCCGCGCTCTTTCATGTAAGAAACTAATCCTGCAGCGGTGCGACCAACCACAGCACGGTTCATGCATGAAGGACCAGGGCCAATTGGGCCTCGTAAACCAGCGGTACCAAATTGCAAAAATCCTGCAAAAAACTTCTTAAGAGTTTCTTCATCGCCTGTTTCAATAAGCTTCGATAACTCCGCGGCGGTCTTGGGATCAGGATCATCGGCGATCCAGGCTTGGACTTCGGCCAAGAGCTGCGCGTTCATAGCCACAGCCTAACTTGATTAAATCAACTTGTGAATTGCGTTTAAGCCAGGGAGTTAAGCGTCAAGAATGTCGCACAGAACTGTGCCACTTGAAACCGTCTCACCGATTACCGCTTTTAGGTTTGTGACCTTGCCAGATTTATGTGCGATCAGTGGTTGTTCCATCTTCATGGCTTCCAAAACAATAATTAAATCTCCGGCTTCAACTTCTGCGCCTTCTGCAACGGCAATTTTTACGACGGTGCCTTGCATCGGGCTTGTAAGTCCAGTACCACTTGCACCGCCAACTTTTGATTGCTTTGCGCGATGGCGTTTTACAACCGGTTCTGGTGTGTGAAGCTTTACCTCAAAGCGCTTGCCATTAACTTCAGCAACCAAGTGCTCTGCCGCGACCTTAGTTGTAACCGGAATTGGTGTGGCAGAAAATGCCGGGATATCGTTCTTAAATTCATTTTCGATGTAACTCGTATAAACCTTAAAGTTTTCGGTATATGCAGGATCTTCTAAAATAGCGCGATGGAATGGAATAGCTGTCGCTAAACCATCTACTTCAAATTCGGCAAGTGCACGGCGTGCGCGTTCGATGGCTTGCTTTCGCGTTGCTCCAGTAACAATTAATTTGGCAAGAAGTGAGTCGAAGTTTCCACCGATGGTGTCACCATTCTTAAATCCGGCATCGATACGAACACCAGGGCCAGTTGGTAAGTTCCATTGTGTAATTCGACCTGGGGCTGGCAAGAAGGATCGACCTGGATCTTCACCGTTGATCCGGAACTCAAGTGAGTGGCCGCGGATTTCTGGATCAGTGAATCCTAATTTTTCGCCCATTGCGATACGGAACTGTTCGCGGACTAAATCGATTCCGGTTACCTCTTCACTCACTGGGTGCTCAACTTGCAAGCGAGTATTTACCTCGAGAAATGAGATGGTTCCATCTAGTCCAACTAAGAACTCACAAGTGCCAGCTCCAACGTAGCCGGCTTCCTTCATGATCGCTTTGCTGGAGCGGTATAACTCTTCATTTTGGGCATCAGTCAAGAATGGGGCGGGAGCTTCTTCCACCAACTTCTGGTGGCGACGCTGCAGCGAACAATCGCGAGTACTTACGACAACTGCATTGCCATGTTGATCTACCAATACCTGGGTTTCAACGTGGCGCGGCTTATCCAAATATCGCTCAACAAAGCACTCTCCACGGCCAAAGCCAGCGATTGCTTCACGTACAGCGGATGCAAAGAGTTCTGGAATTTCTTCCATAGTGCGAGCAACCTTTAAGCCGCGTCCACCACCACCGAAGGCCGCTTTTATAGCAACCGGAAGGCCATGTTCTTTTGCAAAAGCGATAACTTCATCGGCTCCATCAACTGGATCTTTGGTTCCTGCTACAAGCGGTGCACCGGCCTTTGCCGCGATGCGACGTGCAGATACTTTGTCGCCAAGTGCGCTAATTGCTGAAGGTGGGGGACCGATCCAAATTAATCCAGCATCGATTACCGCCTGCGCGAAATCTGCGCGTTCAGATAAAAATCCATAACCTGGATGAACTGCATCTGCCCCAGATTCTTTGGCGGCAGCGATAATTTTCGAAATATCTAAATATGTTTGAGTAGCGGTAACTCCGTTTAGCGAAAATGCAAAATCAGCGCTCTTGGTGTGAATGGCATCGCGATCTTCATCTGAATAAATCGCTACGCTCTCGATTCCGTGATCGCGGCAAGCACGAATAACGCGGACAGCGATTTCTCCACGATTGGCAATCAGGACGCGCTTCATTGCATCTCCTTAACTTCTGGCCAAGAATAGCCAAGTTGTGACATTGCAGAGCGCAGGAACGGCATTGAAATTCCGACAACGTTTGTGTAATCGCCTTCAATTATTGGAATAAAGGGCGATCCAAACCCATCAAGAGTAAATCCGCCGGCAACATGAAGAGGCTCTTCAGAAGCTATGTAATCTTCAATTTCCTGATCAGTCATCTCAGAAAAAGTTACCTTTGTTGTAACGCGATCAGCAATTTCACGCCCTTGTGCTGTATCAATAATGCAATGTCCTGTGTGAAGTAACCCGGAACGTCCGCTGATCGTTTTAGCTCGTTCGCGGGCGATATCTGGAGTGCCTGGCTTTCCAAAGGAAACCCCGTCGACATCAAAAGTGGAATCACATCCGATAATCAGCGCTGGGTAATCAATTTGCTCGCGAACCGTGTGCGCTTTGGTAACCGCCAAAGCGATCACCATATCGGCGGGAGTCATTGCGCTGAAAAAATCGGTTTCTTCATCAACATTGCTGACGATAACTGTTGGTTTCAGCCCAGCGCCTTCGAGGAGACGGCGTCGCGAAGTTGATTGTGAAGCAAGAACAATTTTCGGCATTAGTTAGATTTTCTGCGTGCGCCAAAGGTTATTTGATGGGGAAGTGGCTGGCGTAGTTGAGGTAGCCCAAAGACGCTGCGCTTGATTACCGGCACCAAGTTCTGGATTTTATGGTGATCGATTGCTGCCTTTAGGGCGAGCAACTCCTCTTCAGTTGGATTGCCAGAGGTAATTGTAAATTTCATTACAGCGGGATATTTCCGTGCTTACGTGCCGGCAAGACATCGCGCTTGGTCTTTAGCGTGCGGAATGCCTTTGTGATGTATGCGCGAGATTGATGAGGCTCAATAACGCTATCGATCGTGCCGCGCTCTGCCGCAGCATAGGGATTTGAAAGTGTTTCGGTGTAATCCGATACCAATTCGGCGCGAACCTTTTCTGGATCTTTCGCATCAGCAATTTCTTTGCGGTACAAGATATTAACCGCACCTTGCGCACCCATAACTGCAATCTCAGCGCTTGGCCAAGCGAAGTTAATATCGCTACCCAAATACTTTGAACCCATAACGATAAATGCGCCACCGTAAGCTTTGCGAGTAATTAGAGTTACAAGTGGAACCGATGCCTCAGCGTATGCGTATAGCAATTTCGCTCCACGGCGAATGATGCCGTTCCATTCTTGTTCGGTGCCTGGCAAGAAACCAGGTACATCCACCAAAGTTAGAATCGGAATATTAAAGGCATCGCAGAAACGTAAGAAACGCGCCGCTTTTTCACTCGAATTTATATCAAGAGTTCCGGCTAATTGTGATGGCTGGTTGGCGATAATTCCTACGGATTCGCCTTCAATGCGCGCAAACCCAACGATGATATTTGGGGCGTACAAGGCATGGACTTCTAAGAATTCGCCTTCATCAACCAACGTAGTGATCAACGTCTTCATATCGTAAGGCTGATTTGGACTATCTGGAATTAAAGTATCGAGTGCAGCATCTTCTGGAGTCTGATCCAAATTTTGAGTTGGGGGAAGATGTGGTGAACCATCCATATTATTTGATGGCAGATAAGAAAGTAGCGCTTTCACATAATCAATGGCATCGGCTTCACTATCTGCCAGGTAATGTGCATTTCCAGAGCGAGTGTTGTGGGTTAGTCCGCCGCCGAGCTCTTCCATTCCAACATCTTCACCAGTAACGGTCTTAATTACATCTGGACCAGTGATAAACATATGTGAAGTCTCATTAACCATTACCGTGAAATCGGTAAGCGCTGGTGAATATGCAGAACCGCCCGCACAAGGTCCGAGGATCAAAGAGATCTGGGGGATCACACCAGATGAGCGAGTATTTAAGCGGAAGATTTTTCCGTAACCATTGAGTGAGGCCACGCCTTCTTGAATACGAGCTCCACCTGAATCGTTAATTCCGATTAATGGAATTCCACTCTTAAGCGCGAACTCGGCAATCTTTACAATCTTTTCTGCGTGGACTTCACCGAGACTGCCGCCCATAACTGTGAAATCTTGTGAGTAAAGCGCAATTGGTCGACCATCGACTGTCGCTGTTCCGATTACAACGCCATCTCCGTAGGGGCGGTTCTTCTCCATGCCGAACTGAGTAGAACGATGACGTGCAAACTCATCAATTTCAGTAAATGAATCTGCATCGACGAGTAGATCAATGCGTTCGCGGGCAGTTAACTTTCCCTTTGCGTGTTGCTTCTCAACGGCGCGGGCCGATCCGGCGTGCACCGCTTCCTCGACACGCAGTCGGAGATCTTCAATTTTTCCTGAAGTTGTATGCAGATCTGGGCTCATGGCTCTACGGTACTAGTCGTGGGTAGCCAAGCGCCAAGAGCGCCACTTAATAAGTCGATCATCGACGCAAATATTTCGCAGTACTGGCGGGTAAGCGTGGTTGATCTCACTGCATCCACACAAAGCGATCTTGCAGAGTTAGTTAACTCTTCAGTAGCAAAATCAGGCGAATTAATTGCCGCCGAATTTCAAAGCGCAGGACGTGGACGTCTAGATAGAACTTTTGAAGCGCCGCGACAGAGCGCGCTCTTATTTTCTTTTTATCTTCAACCGAAACGCTCTCGTAGTGATTGGAGTTTTGTATCTTTTTTAGCAGCTATTGCAATGCAAGAAGTTATTTCAGAAACTAGTTCGGAAACGATAACTCTAAAGTGGCCTAACGATATTTTGATTAGCGATAAGAAAGTGGCAGGTTTACTAGCCCAACAAATTGGCGATGGGGTTATTGTTGGAATTGGGCTAAATGTTTCAATGAGTGAATCAGAATTACCAGTACCGACGGCAACTTCGCTTGCGCTAGTTGGATCAAATTATTTAGATCGCAACCTGTTGCTAATTGATTTCCTAAATCGCTTTGAAAGCATCTACACCGAATGGGAATCAGGCGCTAATTTCCTAGACAAGTATCGCCAAATCAGTTCGACTATCGGTTGCCAAGTGCGCGTTGAAGTTCTTGGGCGAGATCCAATTGAGGGAGAAGCAGTCGCTATCTCCGCACAAGGAGCGCTAATTCTGCGCGACGGCTTTGAAGTTAACGTGGGAGATGTAGTTCATCTACGATAGCGGGGTGAACGAGCGCTTTCCGACTGTCGGCATCATCGGCGCCGGCCAACTTGCGCGCATGACAGTTGCCCCGGCTGAAGCGCTCGGAGTAAACCTCTTACTTTTTGCCGAGAGCCCCGAAGATAGCGCCGCACAAATTGCCCCGCATGTAGTCGGTGACTATCGCGATCTTGGCGCACTCAAGGAATTTTCTAAACGCTGTGATTTCATAACCTTTGAACACGAGCTCGTTCCCTTGGCAGTTATAAAAGGGTTGGAAGCAGATGGAATTAAAGTTTTCCCGACTTCGGATTCTTTTCAGTATTCTCAAAATAAAGCGCTGATGCGCCAGCGACTCTCTGAATATCCAGCGCCAAAATGGAAAGTAGTTAACGATGGCGATGACTTACTCGAATTCCCATTTATAGCTAAGAGCATTAGTGGCGGATATGACGGGCGTGGCGTATGGAAGATAAAGAACCACGATGATCTTGATGAAGTACTGAATGAAGTTACACAGTTACTAATCGAAGAACTGATTGAATTTGATTTCGAAATAGCGGTAATGGTCGCGAGGTCTGCACATGGACAGGCAGTCACTTGGTCGCCAACCCAAACTGTCCAGTCGGATGGGATCTGCACCAGCACAATTTCACCAGCGCCAACTCTGAATTCAGAACTTGCTGAGAAAGCACAACACTTAGCCCTCTCGATTGCGAACGACCTAGCTTTAATTGGGGTTATGGCAGTTGAGATGTTTGTAAAGGGAAGCGAAATATTTATTAACGAGCTTGCCATGCGCCCGCATAACTCTGGTCACTGGACCATAGAAGGTGCAAAGACCAATCAATTCGAGCAACACTTACGCGCCATACTCGATCTTCCGTTGGGAGATCCATCGATGGTTGCCCCTTACGCAGTTATGGGAAATATCTTGGGCGGCGATAAGACTGATATGTACCGGCCTTACCTACATTTAATGGCGCGAAATCCAAATTTAAAGTTCCATCAATATAAGAAAGAGATCCGCAAAGGGCGAAAGGTCGGCCACGTTACCGTTGTAGGCGAAAACCTCCTAGAATTAACCGAAATAATCGCGCATGCTCGCGACTATATGAGCGGAGAAATCGATGAGTGATGTTGCCATCATCATGGGATCAGATTCTGATTGGCCGGTAATGGAAGAAGCGGCGAAAGCCCTTGATTCATTTGGAATTAGTTACACCGCCGATGTTGTCTCAGCCCATCGCATGCCCGAAGAAATGGTGGAGTTTGCGAAGAATGCAGCGACAAAGGGTTATAAGGTGATCATCGCTGGCGCAGGAGGCGCCGCACATTTACCTGGAATGGTCGCCTCGCTTACAACGCTTCCAGTAATCGGTGTTCCAGTCTCGCTTAAGAATTTAGAAGGTATGGACTCACTGCTATCAATCGTTCAGATGCCAGCAGGAATTCCAGTGGCAACTGTAGGAATCGATAACGCCAAGAACGCCGGAATTCTCGCTGCGCGAATCCTAGGAGTGAGTGATTCTGAAATTTCAGCGAAAGTTGCTTTAAACCTCGCCGAGATAAACAAGGAAGCTAAAGCCAAAGGCGAGAATTTAAGCGCACGCCGAAATCAAAAAACTGGTTTTTAACTCTTAATCTGAGCGGCCGAGAGCGTGAACGCGCCAACCTGCTGCACGCCACTTGTCGCGATCGAGCATATTGCGACCATCAATCAGGAACTTTGATTTAACTAGTTGACCGATCACTGATGGATCAAGTTCTCGGTACTCCTTCCACTCTGTTAAGTGGAGGATGGCATCGGCGCCTTTAACGCAATCGGTAACTTTCTCGGCGAAATCAAGGTTTGGGAAACGCTTACGTGCTGGCTCAATTCCCTTTGGATCATGGACAACAACTGTGGCACCTGCGGCTTGAAGTTGTGCAGCGATATCAAGTGCGGGGGAGTCACGAACATCATCGCTATCGGGCTTAAATGTCGCACCGAGTACTGCAATTTTATATTGCGTTAAATCTTCTGAAAGATCAGCGCGCACAACATCAATTACGCGCTGACGTGCACGTAAGTTGATTGCATCAATCTCTCGCAAGAATTCGAGCGCTTGATCAGCGCCAAGTTCTTGTGCGCGCGCCATAAAGGCACGGATATCTTTTGGCAGACATCCGCCACCAAAACCAATACCTGCCTGCAAGAAACGATTGCCAATACGTGGGTCGTAACCAATGGCTTTAGCAAGCACAGTGACATCTCCGCCGGCTGCTTCACAGACTTCAGCCATAGCGTTGATAAATGAAATCTTCGTTGCCAGGAATGAGTTTGCTGCAACCTTTACAAGTTCAGCAGTTGGAAGATCGGCGCGAATCCAAGGGGTTCCAAGATCGATGATCGGTTTGTATACCTCTTTGAGAATCTCTTCAGCGCGATCGTTAACGACGCCAACCACGAGGCGGTTGGGAGTCAAAGTATCTTCGACTGCAAAACCTTCACGTAGGAATTCTGGGTTCCAAGCTAAATCAGCCTGTGGTGCAGATGTAGCCAAAATATCGCGGAGCGCTTGGGCTGTGCCTACGGGAACTGTTGATTTACCAACAACGAGTGCGCCATCTTTTAAGTGTGGCGCAATCGCTGCAACGGAAGATTTCACATATGTTAAATCGGCGGCAAGGCCATCTTTACTCTGCGGTGTTCCCACGCAGATAAAGTGGACGTCGGCATCGGCAACTGCTGAAAAATCTGTTGTAAATGAGAGTCGACCGGTCTTCATCTCTGCTGCGAGCAAAGTATCTAAACCTGGTTCATAGAAAGGCAGTTCGCCACGTGAGAGTAGATCTACCTTATGTTGATCAGTATCAACTCCAACAACTTCGAATCCAAGTGATGACATACATGCTGCGTGAGTGGCTCCGAGATAGCCACAACCAATAACTGAGAGTTTCATAGGGTTTTAGTCTAAAGCACCTTCTAATTGATTTCCCCGCATGGATTTTCCGCTGCAGTGCGCGTCTTGAATTTATCGACAATAACTGGCTTGGCAGATGCTGATGCCGATGAAGATGAACTTGCAGATGGTGATGGAGTAATTTCATCGATCAGCGCTGCATCATCACGAATTCTCGTCCATAAATCTGCGCTTAACACTGGATCCCAAATTACTACCGAACCCGCGGTTGGGTGTCTGCCATTTGCGGTCTTTAACGGAACCGTCAAAGTGCGAACATTTCCGGAAGAGAGTCCGCGCATCTGCTTAGCCAGATCTAACAGATCGTTCTTGGTTAAGTTCTCATCCATTTTTACGGTAGAGATCGCTGCGTTCATAAAATTAACTAATTTGATTGGGTTTAGAAGTACGCCAGTACTGGTTGCCTTCTTGATTACCGAACTCATAAATTGTTGTTGACGTTGCATACGTCCGATATCGCCACGTCCATCAAAGTCACGGGTGCGAACATATTTAAGGGCTTCGATTCCATCAAGAGTATGTGTGCCGGCGCTGAGCACTAGGTGGCTCTTTGGGTCATCGATATCTACCTTTGTACAGACTTCAATGCCGCCAAGAGCGTTAACGATTCCAGCAAAACCGGCAAAGCTCACCTCAATGTAATGATCCATCTTCAGATTTGTAGCACGTTCTATAGTTTCGATTAGAAGTGGTGCACCACCAAATGCGAAAGCTGCATTTAACTTATTCTCACGATCAGGAATCTGTGATTTTCCATCTGTGCTCAAATGAGCCGGAATTGTTACGAGCGAATCACGAGGTAGGGATATAAGAAATGCCTTATCCCGTTTCTTGCTGATGTGAACCAACAACATCGTGTCAGATCTTCCGCCGGCGGCAGTCTTAGTGCTTCCAACGCGTAGGGCTTTCATCTCTTCTTTTGTTAGGCCTTCACGAGTATCTGAACCAACCAATAAATAGTTAAGAGCCTTAGATGTTTTCTCAGGGCGATTATCTAGCCCAGCGAAGACGCTAATGCGATCGATCCTGCCGCTTACTTGGCCTAATCCGATCCAAGATAGCGATGCGAGAAGTACTACACCCACAGAAAGTGATGTAATAACCTTTATTGCTCGCGTCGATTTCACATACGAACTCTACTTGGGCGATAGCGTAGAGGGGTTATGTCGACATCTATGGGCGAGTTATCTGTCTCACCAGCAGTTAGCGTAATTCTTCCCGTTCTAAATGAAGAGGCGCACTTAGAAGAATCTATATCGGCAATCCTTTCCCAGGATTATCGCGGGGTCTTTGAAGTAATTCTTGCCCTTGGCCCCTCGCAAGATCGCACAGATGAAATTGCAGAGTCACTATCAGCCAGAGATCAGCGAGTTAAATTGGTAGCCAACCCATCTGGAAAAACAGCGGCTGGGCTTAATTTGGCGGTCGCTGCATCCACGCACCCAATAATTGTTCGTGTTGATGGCCATGCAAAAATTCCACAGAACTACCTAACGTTGGCTGTGGAGATTATTGAAAAGACTGGCGCCGTAAATGTTGGTGGAGTTATGGCAGCAGAGGGAGTAAGTACCTTTGAAAAGGCGGTTGCTCGTGCGATGCGCAGTCCATTGGGAGTTGGCGCTTCACGTTTTCACACTGGTGGAGAAGCCGGAGAAGTAGACACCGTTTATCTCGGAGCATTTAAACGTGAAGCAATTAACCAAGCAGGTGGCTTTGATGAGCGATATACCCGCGCACAGGATTGGGAGTTAAATTTTCGCTTGCGCAAAAACGGTGGATTAATTTATTTTGATCCCAGACTTCAAGTCACATATCGCCCGCGACCAAATTTGAGAAAGCTAGCGAAGCAATATTTTCAATATGGAACCTGGCGAAGAGTAGTTTCGCGTAGCCATAGCGGAACAATTAATTTACGTTACTTAGCGCCACCGGTGACGCTAATCGGTTGTGTAACTTCAGTAATCGGTGGAGCTTTGATTCATCCGATGCTCTATATTCCAGTCTTTGTTTATGGAGTTTTCGTGGGCCTATCTGCAGCGCTGATTTCGCGGTCAATTCGTGAATTCTTTTCACTTCTATCGATTATTCCAACAATGCATTTCGCTTGGGGTGCGGGGTTCATCACCTCAACTAAAACGCTGCGGTAGCCTTTACCCATATGAGCGCTCCTGTAACCGTTTACGAACCCTTTCGCGCTGGCATGCCGCCTCTGGGTTCATACCTGCGCTCCCTTTGGGCCCGCCGCTCATTTATCTCAGAGTTCTCAAGGTCCGAACTTCGTGAACAAAACTATGGCTCTGTCTTCGGCCAACTCTGGTTGGTCTTAAATCCACTTCTTCTTTCTGGCGTTTATTTTCTCTTGATCTACATCATTGGCGGCCAAAGCGATGCCACTCGATACGGCCATCTAACTGCCAGCCTCTTTCTCTTTTACTTGATCAGCAATAGCTTAAGTGGCGGCGTCAAGTCGATCACTGCGGGCCAACGTTTGATTTTAAATACCGCCTTCCCACGAGTGATGCTTCCAATTTCTGCATCGGTGATTGCGCTATTTAAATTTATTCCTACCTTATTTATCTTCTTCATTATGCGAACAGCGCTGGGTCTTGAGTACTCGTGGAATATGTTCTGGGCTATTCCGGTGCTGCTAATCGCATTGTTGATGGGGCTTGGGATGGCGATTCTGATCTCTTGTATCAACGTTTACTTTCGAGATATCGCAAGTTTCCTGCCTTACATGACTCGCAGCCTTCTTTATTTATCTCCGATTCTTTATCAGGCAAGTGACCTAACAGAAGAGTTAAAGCGTTTTGAGATAGTAAATCCAATTTTCTATCTCCTCGATGCTTGGTCACAAGTAATGGTCTATGCCCAAGCCCCAGATTTATTCTCGTTAGCGCATGCACTCATCTGGGCGCTGTCAATCTTCTTTGTAGGAACATATTTCTTCTTATCTAGGGAGCGTGATTTCGCTGTCCGCCTCTAATTCACAAAATTCAATTCACCCGAAAAATGGTCTTGCTGTTTCAGTGCAGAACGTTGGGCTTACCTATAAGACTTCGATTGTTAAGCGACCAACGCTAAAGGCTCGCCTCAAAACTATTGGACGCTCCAACAAGCACACTCGTGTGGTAAACGCTTTAGATCACGTAAATCTTGATGTGCACTACGGCACGGTGCTCGGAGTCATTGGCTCAAACGGCGCTGGCAAATCTTCACTGATGCGCGTTATCTCCGGAATCGTTCCCCCATCTCAAGGACGCATTGAAGTTCACGGTTCCGTTAGTACGCTCTTGGCCCTCGGTGTTGGGTTTAACCCATCAATGACGGGGCGCGCAAATGTTTACTTAGGTGGACTTGCTGCCGGAATGTCACGCGCTGAAATTGATAGCCAGTTCGATGCGATCGCCGAGTTTTCAGAGCTTGGAGATGCAATAGATGCTCCTATGCGCACTTATTCATCTGGAATGTATGCGCGTCTGGCATTTTCAGTGGCGGCAACGGTGCAGCCAGATATTTTGATAGTTGATGAAGCCCTCAGCACTGGTGATGCGCACTTTAAAGAGAAGAGCCTGAATCGCATTAAAGAGCTGCGCACCGCGGACCGCGCACTTATTTTAGTTAGCCATGCGATGGCAACTATTGAAGATGTCTGTAATGAAGTCGCCTGGCTCCATAAAGGCAAGTTGATGGCGCGCGGAAATCCAGCGGAGATTATCAAGCAGTATCGCGAATTTATGCAGGTCGGAAAGAGCGCAGCAGCAAATGAGGATGTCTAAAAAGCCTCTGATTGCTCTTGCAATCGCAATTGCTGTCTCACCGATCACTTTTCTGCCAAACGCTGCCAACGCTGAGACTGTTCCAGCAACTTTTGCATTTCAAGGAACTGGCTACGGCCATGGCGTCGGAATGAGTCAGATCGGTGCCAGAGCGAAAGCTTTAGCCGGTGAATCCGCGACCGCTATTTTGCAGTATTACTACACCGGAACAATTGTTGAAACGGTTACCGATACGCAAATTCTTCGAATTAACCTAGGAAATTTACTAACATCTGCGAAGTTAAGAAGTGACTCAAAGGGTGCAGAACTTCAACTATTTGCAGGTGATTTAGGTGAAACACAAACGGCCACACCTTTACTTACTTTTCCAAGTAAGACCTCACTCAATTTGAATTTAAGTGATGGGCAAATTGCAATAAGTACAACCCGGGGAACTACTACCAAAGCAATTACAACTGGAAGCTCTTTCACTCTACGTTGGTCTGGAACTCGCTATCAAGATGGTTCACCAACTGTTATTTCGCTGACAACTAATGGCGTAACGAAAAAATATCGCCATGGACAGATTTCCCTCAAAGTAATTAGAGATAAAACCTTTGGAAAGCGATTGGCGATTATCAACTCTGTGCGCCTACAAGATGAGTATCTATGGGGAATTGGTGAGGTGCCCTCATCTTGGCCAACCCAAGCGCTAGAAGCGCAAGCGATCGCATCTAGAACGTATGCATATGCAAAATCTACAAAGATCCGCACAGCCTGTGATTGCCATTTATACGCAACGATTAGCGATCAAACCTTTGCTGGTTATTCAAAAGAGAGTGAACCAAGATTTGGGGAAATTTGGAAGGCGGCAGTTAACCGAACTGCAGGATCGATAATTACCTACGAAGGCCGCCCAATTACCGCTTACTTCTCTTCATCATCGGGCGGTACAACAGAAACATCTGAGCACGCCTGGGGTACTGCAACCCCTTACACAGTTAGCGTTCCTGATAGCGCAAGTGTTGATGTCACACTTAATCCTCGCTTTGCTTCATGGACCAGAGAAATATCTCAAGCAGTTATTGCTCAGGCTTTCGCGCTGCCAGATGTTATTTCTTTAACAGTTCTATCAAATAACCCTGCAGGATCGGTCGCGCTAATTCAAGCGATTAGTTCAGATGGATCATTTGCCGTACTTCGCGGTGAAACTTTTAGAAGCCGTAGCAAACTGCCTTCAGCTTGGTTTTCTCTGAAATAATTTAGAAATTAGTTAGCGTGCAGGATGGTATTCAAGCCACCCCAAGTGCCAGTTCGCATTACAACTTCTAAACCACCAGTTAGAGAATTACGACGGAAAAGCAAGTTGCTGGCACCAGATAGCGAGGCTGCTTTCACAATTTCACCATCTGGAAGTTTTACCTTTGAGGCCGCAGTTATATAAGTTCCTGCCTCAACTACGCAGTTATTGCCAAGTGAAATTCCAAGTCCAGAATTTGCACCAAGCAAGCACTTTTCGCCAACTGAGATAACTTCTTTTCCACCACCACTTAAAGTGCCCATGATTGAAGCGCCGCCACCGACATCGCTACCGTCGCCTACGACGACGCCTGCGGAAATTCGACCTTCCACCATGGAAGTTCCTAAAGTGCCCGCGTTAAAGTTAACAAAGCCTTCATGCATAACTGTTGTACCTGGTGCTAGATGTGCACCTAGTCGCACGCGATCAGCATCGGCAATTCGAACACCAGAAGGAATTACGTAATCAACCATGCGCGGGAATTTATCTACGCCGAATACTGTGACATGGCCATATTTGTTTCGCAGCGCACCACGAATTAACTCAAATCCTTCCACGGCGCATGGGCCAGCAGATGTCCAAACAACGTTGGCGAGCAACCCGAAGATGCCATCCATAACCGCGCCATGTGGCTTAATTAAGCGATGTGAGAGTAAGTGAAGGCGAAGGTAGGCATCAGCAGCGCTAGTTGGCGCCACGTTAAGGTCAATCTCAATAGATATAACTTCACGTCTAACTTTTCTGACTTCATCAACTCCAGCAAGTTCATTAAGCGCAGCAGAAACTTTTGAAGTATTCGCACCCTGTGTTTTTCCGAGAACTGGTTCTGGGAACCAGACATCTAAAAGTGTTTCTCCAGAATATGTTGCGATTCCGTGGCCAGATGCCAGATGTGGCGAATTTTGCGAAGCAGACATGCGATAAGCCTAACCCCTATCCTTCCCCTATCCTTTGCCACATGCGTATCGCCGTTTACTGTTCTTCATCCCTTTCCATCGATCCCAAATACATCGATCTGGCGCATTCGTTGGGTGCCGGAATCGCTGCTCGTTCTTGGGATTTGGTCTCAGGTGGTGGACATATTTCGGCGATGGGAGCGGTATCTCGCGGTGCACGCGAATCAGGTGGCAAAACAATCGGAGTCATCCCGCAGCGCTTAGTAGATATTGAATTTGCCGATAAAGAGTGCGATGAACTGCATATCGTGGATTCGATGCGCAATCGAAAGGCGATGATTGAAGATCTTTCCGATGCATTTATTGCACTACCCGGCGGAATCGGAACGCTTGAGGAACTCTTCGAAATTTGGGTTGGGCGATTCTTAAAGTTTCACAATAAGCCAGTAATCATTTTAGATCCTTACGATTTATATGCTCCGCTTGCAACTTTGATTGATCATCTAGAAGAGCATGGTTTTGTAAAGCCAGGGCAGCGAGAGCTTCTTCATTGGGCAAAGAGCGTTGACCAGGCTCTCGATATCGCAACTAGTAACTCCAGCAGTAAGTAGCGCAAGCAAATGTCTAACACACTTAGAATCACAATTAACTTGCCATGTTCTCAAGAACGCGCTTGGGCGGCGATTGCAGATTGGGAATCACAAGGCAATTGGATGTTGCAAACTAAAGTTTGGGTTACTTCACAAATTCGTGAAGGCGCCGGAACTTCGATCTCAGCATTCACAGGTCCGCTCTATAAGTTCTATCCGAAGTTTTCATCGCTCGGTCTTTTAGACACCATGGTTGTAACAAAGTGGCAACCACCTGAGATTTGCGATGTCGTGCACACGGGAAAAGTTCTTAAAGGAACCGGTTCATTTGTACTTTCACCGATTAACTCCACATCAACAAAATTCAATTGGTCAGAGACAATTGAGTGTTCTCGCATAAAGTTTCTAGCGATCGCACCTTTTCTCTGGGTTGGGGTGCGAATCTCATTGGCTCGCCTCTCCACATCACTGCGCCCACGCGAGTAACCTTGGGGCTATGACTGCGCCCCTTACCTTGGCTGAGGCCTTGGCGCAGTTGCCCGAGGAGGAGCGGATAATCCTCTCGCTCCATTACCTTCGCCAGATGGCGGTCAGCGATATCGCCACCCTCTTAGGCGTTCCTGAAAAGTCGGTCTCAACTGTCATGGCTTCTGGAAAAACTCGCATCACCACCCTGCTTGGAATGGGCTAATTGCGCCTCCGATTTCATACTCAGCCAGTTCTGCGAGATACTTCTCCTCTTAAGTAACCAACGGCGCAATCTGGCCGACATTTATGTATCAAAGGAGTTCTCCCCATGGCAGCCATGAAACCCCGTACTGGTGATGGACCCATGGAAGTGACCAAGGAAGCGCGCTCGCTAGTTATGCGTATTCCGCTAGAAGGTGGCGGACGTCTTGTCGTCGAACTCAACCCCCAAGAAGCAAATAATCTCAGCGCCGCCCTTGAAGCAGCTGTAGCACTTATCAAGAAGTAAGTAACTTTTGTGCTTCAGCCGATTGCTGTAGACCTTAATTCTTTATCCGATGCGCTCGCTGATGCTCAATCCATTGCAATTGGGTTTACGCAAGCAATTAAAAATCCAGA
>CAZLTK010000001.1:0-38646 GCA_964562535.1 uncultured Candidatus Planktophila sp. | reverse complement strand
AAAAATCCAGATAAAGAAGTAAAACCGGAATACAACTTCCCGTCGCACATTAAGTTAATTGAGAAGTTAGAAGAAACCTTTGAAATAAACCTGCGCGATGAATTGGCCTTCTTTGCGGCAACTGGAAAAGCTGGCGAAATTTTTGAAATTCCTGTTTCATCAAGCCAATTTGTTGCCGATCGAATTCTCTTAATCGGACTTGGAGATGAGTCAAATTCTGCGATACGACAAGCAGGCGCAGCGCTTGGAAGAAAAGGTCGAGGCAAAGCGGTAACAATCGCATCGCTCTGCGTTTCTGACGAACAACAGTTAAAAGCCTTTGCCATCTCAGTCCAACTCGGCGCTTATATTTGGACACAGAAAACTGGACCAACCCAAGAAATCCCACTCTTTCTATTTCATACAGATTCCCCAGTGGTAATCAATGATGCATCAACGATCGCAAGCGCCATTTCTCGCACCAGAGATTTGATTCATACCCCATCAAATATTAAGACCCCGCTCTGGCTGGCAGATGAAGCGGTAAAGATCGCCGCCGATAGCGGTTTAGAAATAAAGGTTTTGGCAGGTAAAGAATTGGCAGAGTTCGGTGGCTTACGTGCAGTTGGTAATTCATCACCAAAGCCCGGACCACGTTTCGTTCAAATCTCATATCACCCGAAGGGTAAGAAAAAATCTGCTGGAATACTCCCGCACGTTGTAATAGTCGGTAAAGGAATTACCTTCGACACCGGCGGTGTATCTCTAAAGCGCCCTTATGAATTTATGACAGCGATGAAATCAGATATGGCTGGATCTGCTGCAGCGTTAGGCGCTATCTCAGCTCTTCCATATTTCCAGCCACAAGTGCAAGTAACAGTTTTGATGATGCTCGCCGAAAATGCGCTTTCTGGTACTTCCCAACGCCCAAGTGATGTCATTACCCACTACGGTGGCAAGACCGTTGAAGTATTAGATACAGATGCAGAAGGTCGCCTAGTGCTTGCCGATGGTTTGGCCTATGCCGATATAAATTTAAATCCAGATTACCTAATTGATATTGCAACTCTTACTGGCGCGGCAACACTTGGCTTAGGAAGACAACACGCTGCGATGTATACGCGAGATGAGAAAGTAGCCAAGAGTTTTTCAGAAGCGGGGGAGCGATCTGGAGACCGCGTCTGGCATATGCCTTTGGTAGATGACTATAAGGAAGCGCTCGAAAGCCCGATCGCAGATTTAAGCCACATCACATCGAAGAAACATTTCAGTGCGGGTTCGGTTACTGCCGCTCTCTTTCTAGAGCACTTTGCCGGAGATCGCACCTGGATTCACTTTGATATTGCAGGCGTTGCGCGCAGCGAAAGCGACTCTGGAGAAAATCCTAAAGGCGGAACAGGTTTCGGCGTGCGATTGCTCATCGAATGGCTAACATCTCTCTCATGATCATCGATCCACATTCTTATGCTGAAAGCTTTATCTCCGAAGATGAAGTGAAAAAGAGCGCCCGTGCTCGTGGCGAAGAAATCGGGGTCGTCGATGCGACATCTGGAGCAGGCGCTTACTTAAAACATTTGGCACATAATCTTTCTGCGCAATCAGTAGTTGAAATCGGTACTGGCTCAGGAGTTGGTGCCCTTTGGGTGCTTGAAGGAATGCTAGCTAGCGGAACGCTGACATCAATTGATGACGAAATGGAACATAGCAATATTGCAAAGACAGCGTTTCAGGATGCTGACATTGCACCAGCGCGCTTTAGATTAATCACCAATCCGGTCATGGATGTAATGAATAAACTCGCAGATCGCGCTTATGACTTAGTAATTTTTCGCCACAATCCAGAAGACCTGCCTTATGCAATCACCGAAGCACATCGCATATTGCGCAGTGGCGGTGTATTTGTGATCGATAATTTTTTCGGTGGCTCAAAGGTTTCAGATCCGGCACAGCGCGATCCAAAAACCGTAGCGCTACGCGAATCTGGGAAATCCTTGAAAAACGAGTCAGAGAATTGGGTGGTTTCACTCATACCTACTGGCGATGGTTTGTTACTAGCAACTAAGTTATAGGAAGATGGCGTAATGACTTCTCCGCAAATTGGTGGACCAAACTCTGGACCAAACTCTGCACCGTGGTGGGTGCCGGCTTCTCGAAACGGTAAAGCAAATTTCATTACCCGCGCCAATGCCATCTTGCTCGCCTTTGTTGCAGGACTTGTCGGTGCAATTTTTGGCGCATCATCTTCAGGTTCCCTTTTTGGTCAATCAATAAACCTTTCACGCGTCACAAATTCTGTGGAACGCGCACCTGGTTCGGTAGCCGATCTGGCACAGCGCGTAATTCCCTCCGTTGTTTCAATTGAAGCCAGTTCAAAAGATGGTGGCTCAACCGGAACGGGATTTGTCATTGAAAGTAATGGATACATCCTCACCAACAACCACGTAATTGCTGAAGCAGCATCAAACAACGGCACTATTGATGTAACTCTTAATAATGGCCAGAAATACGTTGCCAAAATTATCGGAAGAGATGCCTCCTACGATTTAGCGGTAATAAAGATTGCAACAACTGGTTTAACTGCCCTTCAATTAGGAGATAGCGACAAAGTCGCAGTTGGAGATTCGGTAATCGCAATCGGCTCACCGCTTGGACTTTCCGGAACAGTCACACTCGGAATTATCAGCGCAAAGGATCGCGCGGTAACTGCTGGTGAAACCGGAAGTGATAATTCATTTATTAACGCACTTCAAACAGATGCGGCTATTAATCCTGGAAACTCAGGTGGACCGCTGATTGACTCAACTGGAGCGGTAATTGGCGTTAACTCCGCAATCGCAACGTTGGGTTCATCATTTGGTTCGCAATCTGGATCTATCGGCCTTGGTTTTGCAATCCCGATCAATCAAGCGCGCAAGACTGCAGATCAGTTGATTAAGAACGGCAAGGCAACCTACCCAGTACTCGGCGTATCAATCGATATGAAATTTGAAGGCGATGGCGCACGAATTGCCGCTAACGATAAGGCGATCTTGCCAGGTGGCCCAGCAGCTAAGGCTGGTCTCAAAGCGGGAGATCTAATTACCAAATTTGATGGCCGAACAATTAACACCTCGGAAGAGTTGATTGTGGCTATTCGCTCTAAGAGCGTCGGCGATAAAGTACAACTTACTTACATCCGAAACGGTGTAACTGCCACGACTACTGTGACTCTAACCGCGGGCAAATAGTCGGTGTGTGGATCTTTGATTAAAGAGTAGTATCAACAACTATGTTCTTCGATTTTGGCGCCGGCGAGATATTTGGTTTGGGTGTTCTCGCTGTGATTTTAGTTGGTCCAGAACGTCTTCCACAGTTAGCGGTAGATGCAGCTAAATTGATAAAGAAGATCAGAGCCATGGCAAATAACGCAACTTCCGAATTACGCGAAAATCTTGGACCAGGCTTTGAAGATCTTTCACCTTCTGATTTGCGCCCCAAGACTTTCATCAAAAAACATATTGCAAACGCGCTAGATGAAGTAGATGCGGCAGAGAGAGCACCGAAGTTCAAAGCCAAGATTGATCCAGACCTGCCATGACCAACGCCGCTGAATTGCTAGAGCAAGTTAACGCTGCGCTAGCAACTGTCTCTGATCCTGAACTCCATCGCCCGCTTCCTGAACTCGGAATGGTTGAATCAGTAGAAATCACGCAAGGCGTGGCAAAACTTAAAATTCTTTTAACTATTTCGGGATGCCCAATGCAAGATAGGTTGCGCGGCGACATTACCGATGCAGTAAATAAAGTCACTGGTATTTCCAACGTTGAAGTTCTCTTTGGAGTCATGAATGAAGAACAGCGCAATAATGTAAAGAAGTTATTGCGCGGAGGCCGTGAAAAATTCATCCCATTTGCACAGCCCGAATCGCTTACTCGCGTCATCGGCGTCGCATCAGGAAAAGGTGGAGTAGGAAAATCTTCACTCACCACTAATTTAGCTGTCGCTGCAGCGCGCAAAGGTCTACGTGTTGGAATTTTAGATGCAGATGTATACGGCCATTCAATTCCCAGGTTGATGGGTCTGATGGGGCAACGTCCAACTGCTATCGACCAGATGTTTATTCCACTTGAGGCTTATGGCGTAAAAGTTGTCTCAATGGAGATGTTTAAACCAGAGCGCGCTGATGCAGTTGCCTATCGTGGCCCGCTGCTTCACAGAGTCCTTGAGCAGTTGCTCTCTGATGCTTACTGGGGAGATTTGGATCTGCTCTTGATTGATCTACCACCTGGAACTGGTGATTTAGCGATTTCGCTAGGTCAGTTGATTCCAACATCTGAAATTGTTGTTGTAACAACTCCACAAATCGCCGCTGCCGAGGTTGCAGAGCGCGCCGGTCGCATTGCTCACCAAATTCACCAGCGCGTAGTCGGTGTTATCGAAAATATGTCAGCATTTCCATGCCCACATTGCAGCGATGAAATTGCCTTATTTGGTGCAGGAGGCGGAGAAGAAACCGCGTCTCGTCTATCTAACTTAGTCGGCAGCGATGTTCCACTGCTTGGAAAAGTTCCCTTTAGTACCGAGCTACGCACTGGTGGAGATAATGGAGCACCGATCGTAATTGCCGCACCAGATTCTCCAAGTGCACAAGCGATTTATGCGATCGCCGAAAAATTAGTTGTGCGAAGCAGTTCGCTACTTGGCGTCCGACTCGGGCTTAGCACGTAACTCTTTCACCAAATCTTCAAGTTCACTTCGCAAGAAATCACGAGTAGCAACTTCGCCAAGTGTTATGCGCAGACTTGCTAGTTCGCGCGTTAAGTATTCGGTATCTGCAACTGAGCGCGCGTTCTGGGCCCGATCTTCATTTAGCGAAATTCGATCACGGTCTGCTTGACGATTTTGCGCGAGCAAAATTAGCGGTGCGGCATAAGATGCTTGCAGCGAAAGAATTAAAGTCAGAAAGATAAATGGATAGTCGTCAAAGCGCAGATCTCGTGGCGCTAGCGCATTCCAGAAGACCCATGAAAGTACAAAGACAGTCATGTAGACCAAGAAACGAGCTGTTCCTAGAAAACGTGCAAAGCGCTCAGATAGACGACCAAAAACTTCCGGATCGTAATTTGGACGAATAGAACGACGTGATTCGCGTGGAGTATCTAGACCATTATTGCGAGGGCTGGTTGAACGTGCCATTAGCGCGCCTCCTCTTCCATCTGATTATCTAATTCAATATCTTCTTCACTTACCTCTGAACCTGCTACATCAGAGAGATTTAACTTTGGTCCAGTTCCGCGGGTTGAATCTCGGTGTTCTAGACGCCAGTTCTCAGGCAGCAAGTGATCGAGTACGTCATCGACAGTAACTGCGCCAAGTAGACGCTCATTTGCATCAACGACAGGCACAGATAACAAGTTGTAACTAGCTAAGTATGACGAAACCTCATGCAGGGATGCGTTGGGATTTAACCCTTGCGTATCAGTATCGACGATAGAGCCGAGCAAAGTTGAAGGTGGCTCGCGTAGTAAACGCTGATAATGAACCATTCCGATGTAACGCCCAGTTGGCGTTTCTAGCGGTTGGCGACAGACAAATACTTGCGATGCAAGAGCCGGAGATACTTCACGGGCTCTGACACTTGCTAATGCATCAGCAACTGAGTAATCAGCGCTCATCACAATTGGCTCAGTGGTCATCATTCCGCCTGCTGAGTAATCCTCATAAGTCATTAGGCGAAGCACGTCTTCAGCATCTTCTGGTTCCATTAAATCGATTAGAACTTGCGCCTTTTCTTCGCCAACCTCACGCAACAAATCTGCAGCGTCATCTGGATCCATTTCGCCGAGGACATCTGCAGCGCGTTCACCTTCAAGTTCAGCTAAGAGAGCAACGCGTTCGGCCTCATCCATTTCTTGCAAGACATCCGCAAGTCGCTCGTCATCTAGTGCGCGCGCAACTTCCACGCGACGCTTTGGCGCAAGGTCTTGAATAACGGCAGCAAGGTCGGCGGCGCGCAAATTACTGATCGTTGAAAGTAAGTTAGTGACGCCTTGGTTATGTTCAGGTAGGGCGAAACCAGTTACTTCTTCCCATTGAACAGTTGAGGTAGCGCCTTTGCGACGTAGGCCGCTGCCCTTCTTCATAATATGGACTCGGTTGATAAACCAGTCACCAGTGCGAGTTTGTTCCATGCCCATATCTTCAACAACTACCGATTCGCCACTTTCAATTAAATTAATTGAACGATCGAGTAGTTCGCCAAGAACCAGCAACTCACCAGCTCGTGATTCAAAGCGACGCATATTTACTAAGCCAGTAATAACAACTGCGCCAGATTCGATTGAAGTAACTCGGGTAATCGGAACGAATACGCGACGACGCAATGGAACCTCGACAACTAGGCCGAGAATTCGGGGAGGCTGATTGTTGCTGCGCAGAGTTGCAACTGCATCGCGAACTTTGCCAACTGGATCTCCATTTGGATCAAATACTGCGGTACCCGCTAGACGGGCGATAAAGACTCGATTTATTTGGCTAACGCTCATTTTCGGCCTCCCTTCATTGGCTAAGGGTATCGGCTACCTTTACTTCCATGTCGCAGCCTTTATCTCGTGATAACCACACACAAATTCCTGCGCGTCCAGATTTAATTCGCTTAGGCCTTGGAATTATTGGCATCGGCACTTCAGGTCCATTGATTGCCATGAGCGCAATGCCAGTACTCACCTTGATCTTCTGGAGAAATCTAGGTGGATCGCTAATGACTGCGCCCTTTGCGCTGCGCCATCGCATCGATCGCACAGGTGCAAAATGGGCGACATTTGCAGGAGTCGTTCTTGCACTTCACTTCATCGGATTCTTTCTCGCCATGCGAATGACAACAGTTGCTGCAGGAACTGCCCTTGTTGCACTTCAACCAATATTTGCAGCGCTCTTTGTTAAATTAACAGGTGGAGATATTCCATCTCGCGCATGGATGGGAATGTTTGTTAGCTTCGGGGGAGTTCTCTTGATTTCCGGAGTCGACCTCCAGATTTCACTTCGGGCATTTCTCGGTGACTTAGCAGCAATTATCTCTGCAGCGCTTGCGGCTGTTTATATGTTGGTTGGTTCAAAGGCCCAGCAGACTTTAGAAACTTCAACATATACAGCGGTCTGTTATTTCTTCTGTGCCATAACTGCGCTACCAATGGCGCTGATTGCCGGAAATCAGATCTTTAGCTTTGAAGCACGTGAATGGTGGATTCTGCTGGGACTAATATTTGGCGCACAGTTCCTTGGCCACACCATGTTTAACTCGGTGCTAAAGAGAGTTTCACCGGCGGTCGTGTCACTGATCGTCTTCTTTGAAGTTCCAGTTAGCGCGATCCTTGCAATGTGGTGGATGGATCAACGTCCACCGCTTGGTGTGGTTCCAGGAATCGCACTTATTCTCTTCGGTTGCGCACTTGTTGTTCTTCGTACACGTCCAATTAGCGCTCCAATTAAAGAGATGACCGAGTAATGATTGATCTACATACCCACACCACCGCTAGCGATGGAACTGATTCTCCTTTTGCGTTAGTTAATAAAGCGCTTTCTGCAGGAATCACAGTTCTTGGATTAACCGATCACGACACAACATCTGGTTGGGCAGAAGCGATCTCCGCAGCAAGAAAACCAATTTCGCTAGCACTTGGTGCGGAAATTTCTACGCTAACCGAAGATGGAATTAGCGTTCATATGCTCGGTCTACTCTTCGATGGAGAAAATTCTGAGATCCAAGCGATGTTATCTGACGCCCGAGATACACGAATCCCCAGAATGAAGAAGATGGTTGAACTACTTCGCAGCGATGGATTCGCTATATCTATGGAAGATGTAATTGCAGCAACTCCAGAGGGTGCAACTCTAGGAAGACCACATTTAGCCGATGCGCTAGTGAAAAATGGCGTAGTTAAATCGCGAGATGAAGCCTTTGCAGAACTATTAACAAACGATTCAAAGTATTACGTTACCCATGCAACGCCAACACCAGAAGTGGCCATCCGCACAATCGTTGCAGCCGGGGGAGTTGCCGTAATAGCCCATCCCATGGCATCGCGGCGCGGAGATGTAATTTCTACTTCTATTTTTTCAGATTTAGTTGCGGCAGGATTGCACGGGATCGAGATCGATCATCGTGACCACACTGCAAGTGAGCGCACTGAGTTAAGGCAAGTTGCGGCTGAGTTGAATTTAGTAATTACTGGGGCAAGCGACTATCACGGCCAAGGAAAGTTAAATTCATTAGGCGAAAACCTCACTGATCCTGCACAATGGGAGCGGTTAGAATCTCTAGCAAGTCACCGAAGGGTAGTTACGCCATGAATATTGCTGAAGTAAGCACCTTAACTTTCTCTATTCAAGCCTTCGTAACTCTCTTGGTGATTTTAGATCCACCAGGTGCCACCCCAATTTTTCTCGGTTTAGTTGCTGATAAAAGTAAACGCGAGCGAATTCAACTCGCCTGGCAGGCAGCGCTAGTTTCCTTAATTGTTATCGCCTTCTTCTCGATTTTTGGACGTTTCATTCTCGAATACATGAACGTTTCCATCGAAGCCCTGCAAGCCGCTGGTGGTTTATTGCTTCTCTATGTCGCATTAGAACTTCTTACCGGCAGAGATCTAGGTGAAACCGATGGTAAAGATAAGAACATTGCGCTCGTTCCGCTTGGTACGCCATTATTAGCTGGACCTGGAGCGATCGTTGCAACGATGATTTTCGTCCAACAAATCGAGACTCCTGCGCAAAGTCTCGGCTTAATTGCAGCAGTTGTTGCAGTACACGTTGTGATTGCTGTTTCGCTTATGGCTTCTACAACAATTCTCGGAATTATTAAAGATTCTGGAGTCACTTTGCTAGCGCGCATCGCCGGCTTGCTACTTGCCGCTATTGCGGTTCAGATGTTGGTTGATGCGATTAAAGCCTTCACCGCGCAGTAGCGAACAAAGATAATTTATGACTACCCAAATACTTGAAGATCCTCGCGGACTATTCTCACCCGAAACCATGACCTGGAAGATTCATTCTGACCCAGCGATGGCAGTTGGTGGAATTCGCGCCCTTTTACAGCAGGCACTTCATCCAATTGCTATGGATGGCGTGGCAAAAAATTCAAACTTTCGTGAAGATGCATGGGGTCGCTTGCAGCGCACCGGTGACTATGTATCAACTATTACCTTTGGTGAGAGAAGTCAGGCACATGCTCTTGCGGCACGGGTGCGAAAAATTCATACTTCTCTTGGTTTAGATGATCCTCACCTACTTCTCTGGGTACATATGTCGATGGTCGATTCATTCCTTGATATCGCTCGTCGCTCGGGGATGGCGATTAGCGATCTGGAATCTGATCAATATGTATCTGAGATGGTTTTATTTGCAGAGTTAGTTGGAGTTCCAACTGCCGATGTTCCAGCAAATATGGCAGAGATGCAGAGCTACTTTCAGAATATTTCTCCGGAACTGCGCGCATCTGATGATGCAAAGAGAGCGGCGCTATTTCTAACCATTCCACCAATGCCGAGCGCAGTTAGATTTGCTACCCCGGCAGCTCCTGCCTGGGCTTCGCTTGCACTGCTTGCGGCAAGTTCTCTTCCGCAATGGGCGCGCAGACTTTATGGAACTCCACAGATACCTGGCCAAAATTTAATTACCGATATCTCGCTGAAGGCAGTTCGCTCAACCTTGGGAGTAATTCCAGAGGCGATACTTTCGCCTCCTGTATATAAGCAAGCGTTAGTTCGCTGGAATTCTGTGGCCGCATAATGAAGATTCTCTCAATAGCCAATTCTGCAGGTGGTGTCGGGAAAACAACGCTGGCTCACTGTCTCGCGGTCTCATTTACTGAATTTGGTAAGAAAACTCTTCTAATTGATCTAGATCCCGCTGGCGCGCTGACTTTCCGACTTGGTTTTGAAAATCCGCGCACATCAATCGCAGATTTCTTAAGCGGAAGCAAGATAACTGATTCAAACTTGGTAACAACTTCAGAGAGATTTGATTTCATTCCTGCTGACTCACGACTCGTTGCTAATTTCTCGTTAGATGCACTTTCCAAGGTTTTATCTGAACTTCCCAAGACCTTTGAAGTAGTTATCTTGGATCTACCAGGATCTTTATCTCAGCCTTTATCTATGGCGCTTTCCGTATCTCAACTTGTAGTTGTACCAGTTAGAAATAACCTGCACTCCTTCAGGGGCTATTTGCAGATCAAATCAATTTCGGCAGGAGTTGAAGTTAAGGCTCTAGCGATAGGTGAAAACGCACTAATCGATGCGGAAGAGCTAATTGATGAGCCGCTCCTTGAATCAACTGAGATAGAGGCAGCTGCCGCAACCAAAGTATCAATTTTGACTCATGACAAGGCAAGTGAAAGTGCAGAAAGTTTTAGAAACGTTGGCTACTCAATACTGGAAAAGTTAGGGCTTGAGTAGTTAAGAAGTAAATTTCTTGGTGCGGGTTCGTACCCGAGCGGTACGGTCATCACTCTTCTCTTTTGCCAACTTGTCTTTAGTTGGTGAGGACTTTGCTGGCTCTTTTCTTGGAGCTTCACTTACTGGCTTAGTTTTAACCATTCGACCGGTAGAACCTGCTGGAATATTTAACATTTCATATAGGTGCTCAGATGATGAGTACGTCTCTTCAGGTTCACCTAGGCCCAGAGTTAGCGCAGTATCAATCATCTTCCAACGCGCTAAATCATCCCAGTCAACAAAAGTTACTGAGATTCCATCTGCACCGGCGCGAGCCGTGCGGCCGATACGGTGCACGTAAGTTTTTTCATCTTCCGGGCATTGATAGTTAATTACGTGGGTTATTCCATCAATGTCGATTCCGCGAGCGGCTACATCTGTTGCAACTAAAACATCAGATTTACCGGCCTTAAAGTCGTTAAGTGCTTTCTCGCGCGCGCTCTGTCCAAGATCACCATGAATTGAAGCGGCGCGGAAGCCGCGTTCTGCTAAATCATCAGATGTCTTCTGGCAGGTGCGCTTTGTTCGGCAGAAAACGATGGTTGGTCCGCGGCCATCGGCTTGCAGAATTCGCGCCAACATCTCGATCTTATCTAGGGCATGTGCGCGTAGAACATATTGCTTGATGCGCGAAACAACTGCGCCCTCATCTTCATTATCTTGAGTGCGAATATGAATTGGTTGGTTCATGAACCTGCGCGCCAAAGCGATAATATCTCCAGGCATAGTTGCTGAAAAAAGCATTGTTTGCGCACGGTTAGGTGTGCTTGTAAAGATCTTTTCTACATCTGGCAAAAATCCTAGATCGAGCATCTCATCTGCTTCATCTAGAACTACGCGAGAAACTTCTTTTAGCTTTAACTGTCCTTGGCGATAGAGATCTAAGAGTCTGCCTGGAGTACCTACAACTATTTCAATGCCTTTTTCGAGCGCTTCGATTTGTGGTTCAAAGGCGCGCCCACCATAAACAGCAAGGGTACGAATGCCGCGGTTGCCAGTTAACTCATCGATATCTTTTGTAACCTGAACGCAAAGTTCGCGAGTAGGAACAACAACAAGTACTTGTGGAAGCCCTTTTGCAACTAGCGCGTCCCACTCTTTATCCAGAGGTGCGATTACTCGCTCGATAAGGGGAATACCAAAAGCCAACGTCTTGCCAGTGCCTGTCTTTGCTTGACCGATTACATCACCATCACCGAGCGCAATTGGTAGAACCATCTCTTGAATTGGAAAAGGAGATTTGAATCCATGCTCAGCAAGAGCCGCTTGCGTCTCAGGACGTAGCGGAAGATCGGCAAAAGTTATAGACACCTTAGAGAGCGCCGAAACCAACGCGACGATCTGTTGCGACGCCGATATCGACGAAACCGATCTTGTCGCCAGCAACGATGATCTCGTGGCCACGTGAATCTTGGAGATTTAAGGCGGTGCCGCTTGCCAACGCTGCCGCAACGGCGCTCTTTACCTCTGCAACAGAAGAATTGGTCTCAAATACGAGATCTGCTGAAATATTTGCTACGGAGATGCGCACTTGGGTTGCTGCGCCAGAATCAATCTTCTTTGTACTCATGTCCTTATCCTATCGGCAAATCCATCAGAGAGATCTGCCAGAAATTAAGCGATAAAGCGTGAGTTAATTGCCGCCAGAGAGCGGGAACCCTGAAATTCCGCGCCACATCAAATTCTCAACGAGTTCAACGGCTTGTTGTCTAGATAATTTGCCGTCGCGTTCCAACCAGTGGCGAGCGGCTACTTGTACGTAGCCAATTAGACCTACGCCAAGAAGCATTGCGACATCTTTAGGAAGTCCAGTGTCATTTGAAATTACAGCGCTTACTGCAGCTGCGCAATCGTAGGTCATACGATTTAAACGCTCACGAACTTGTGGCTCAACGCTCATATCGCTTTCAAATAGTAGGCGGAATGCTTCACCTTCATTTTCGATAAATTCGAAGTAGGCAACCACTGTGGCATGCACACGCTTTGCATTGTCTGGAGTTGAAGATATTGCTTTTTGAATTTCGTAGACCAGGGAGTCAATGTGAAGGTCTAGAACCGCTAAGTAAAGATCTAATTTCGATGGAAAATGCTGATAAAGAACCGGCTTGCTGACATTGGCGCGATCTGCGATCTCATCCATTGCAGCGGAGTGGTAGCCCGCTGCAGTGAATACTTCTAGCGCCGCATTTAAAAGAATTGCACGACGCTCATCGCGTGGCAAGCGGGCCTTGTCGCCTTTTGAATTTAGATCAACAGTAGTCATTGCGCATATCGTAGAGGCAATACTGGCAAATGCGAAAGGGAGATATGCAGTTGAGAGTCGTTTGCAGCAAGAAAGTTATCAAATTGGCACTCAGCCGATGGCTACGGCAGAATACGAACCATGACTTCACAGCGCGATTCAATACCAGCGTTAGTTTCACCCGGCCCTGCGCTAACCGTTGATGAAGTTCGCCGCTATAGCCGACATCTAATTATTCCTGACGTTGCTATGACAGGTCAGCAACGGCTAATGAATGCAAAGGTTCTTTGCGTTGGCGCGGGAGGACTCGGTTCGCCAGCCCTTATGTACCTTGCTGCGGCCGGAATCGGAACTCTCGGAATAGTCGAATTTGATACCGTCGATGAATCTAATCTGCAGCGTCAGATAATTCACGGTCAATCTGATATCGGAAAGAGCAAAGCGCAATCAGCAAAAGAGAAAATCTCAGAGATTAATCCTTATGTAAATGTGATTACTCATGAAGTTCGCCTCGATGTTACAAATGTGATGGAAATTTTTGCACAATACGACATCATCGTTGATGGAACAGATAACTTTGCAACTCGCTATCTCGTAAATGATGCCTGCGTATTATTAAAGAAGCCTTATGTTTGGGGCTCTATCTATCGCTTTGATGGACAAGCGAGCGTTTTCTGGGCCGAATATGGACCTTGCTACCGCTGTCTATATCCCGAACCTCCACCTCCCGGAATGGTGCCTAGTTGTGCCGAAGGTGGCGTACTAGGAGTTCTCTGCGCAACCATTGGTTCTATTCAAACTACCGAAGCAATAAAGGTAATTACTGGCGTCGGTGAAGCGATGGTTGGTTCACTTATGGTCTATGACGCACTTGAAATGTCATTTCGTAAAGTAAAGATTCGCAAAGATCCGAAGTGTCCATTGTGTGGTGACAATCCAACTCAGACCGAGCTTCTCCCAGACTACGAAGCATTCTGTGGAACCCTCTCAGATGCTGCAGAAGTTGCAGTTAAAGACTCCACAATTTCTGTAAGCGAACTCAAATCTAAGATGGATAATAAAGAAGATTTCTACCTTATTGATGTGCGCGAGCCAAGTGAATTTGAAATTGTTCGTATCCCAGGTTCGCATCTTCTACCTAAACAAGGATTCTTAGACGGAACTGTTCTGGCAGATCTTCCGCAAGATAAACCAATTATTTTGCACTGCAAGAGTGGGGTACGTTCGGCTGAATGTCTTGCCATCCTTAAAGGAGCAGGTTTTTCAGGTGCTTCGCATGTTTCGGGTGGAGTCATCGCTTGGGCCAAGCAAATCGACACCTCTCTACCGGTTTATTAAAGAGCAATCTCCGTGAAAAATTCCTATTCGGGTTATCGCGTACTTCTTGTTCATGCACATCCCGATGACGAGACGATAAACAATGGCGCAACAATGGCGCTTTATGCAGAGCTAGGCGCATCTGTAACGCTTATAACCTGCACGCGCGGTGAAGAAGGTGACATTCTCGTTCCAGAGTTAACTCATTTGGCAAGTGGCGCCACAGATAAGTTAGGCGAGCACCGAATTACTGAACTTACCGATGCAATGAATGAGTTGGGCATAACCGATCACCGTTTCTTAGCCGAAGGTAAGAAGGTTTATCGCGACAGCGGAATGATGGGTACGGATCCGAATAACCGCCCAGATGTTTTCTGGCAGGCAGATCTTGCAGAAGCAACGCAATATCTCGTATCGGTAATCGATGAAGTTAAGCCACATGTCTTGATTACCTACGATGAAATTGGGGGATATGGCCACCCCGATCACATACAGGCTCACCGGATTGCGATGCTGGCGGCGGATAAATCGACCTGGCAGATTCAAAAGATTTATTGGAACACAATGCCTAAATCGGTAATCGCCGAAAGCATGGCAAAGATGAAAGAACTGGGTTCAGATTTCTTCGGAGCCGAGAGCGTTGATGATCTCCCCTTTGCAAAGGATGATCACTTTGTAACAACGTTAATAGATGGAAATTCTCAGGTTGAGAAGAAGATGGCGGCGATGAAGGCCCATGTAACTCAGATTTCTACTGACGGACCATTCTTTGCGCTATCTAATAATTTAGGGCTTCAAGTCTGGGGAGATGAGTACTACACATTGGTTCGCGGTGATAAAGCAGAGCCATTTGATGAAAATGGAAGAGAGCGCGACATCTTTGCCGGAGTCAAACTTTAAATGAAGATAATTGCTTCTCTTGTCGCGGGGACAGCAGCCGGGGTTGCCGCAGTTTTTCTACATCTTTTTCTTCCACCCTTTGGTATCGCCTTAGCGGTCATTGGAACCTTTACCGCTATTTGGGCCGTTGGCAGAAGTTATGGAAAACGTAGATATAAAGCCTTAGCAACTCTGGCTTGGATCTTTATCTTCACTCGCGGTGCATCTTTCGGAAACGGAAATGAGATCTTTATCCAGGGAGATTCTTTGGGAAACTATTTTCTAGCCTTCTCATTTATCGCAATTATCGCAGCACTGCTTTTACCAGCGAATTAAAAATGGTCAGTTAGACCAAGCCCAGCTCTGGCCTTCTGGGTTATCGCTTACGACAATTCCATCAAGGGCTAACAAATCTCGAATGCGATCACTCTCGCCCCAATTCTTATCGGCACGAGCCGTTGCTCGGCTTTCGAGTAAAGCATATTGTTCAGAAGTTAGCGGCTTAACCTCGACTACTCGTTTCAAATCTAAGGCAAAAACCTGGTCGGCAAAGTTGAAGATTTCACGCTTCTGCTTCGGTGTAAGTAATTGATCTTTTTCTACAGCGCGCAATCTAAGCAAGGCGCGTGGAGTGTCTAAATCTGTAAGCAAGGCAGAATTAATTTCGGAGTCAAAACCTACGGTTTCTGAGTTGCCCCAACTAACCATTGTGCTACGCCAACGGTTAAGAGTTGAATTTGCTGCACGTAGTGAGTCCCAAGTTAAATCCATTTGCGATCTATAGCGGTTCTCCATTAGCGCCAGGCGTAGCGATAGCGGATCTAAGCCTTTGGAAATAAGATCTTCTACAAGTACAACGTTATTTGCGCTCTTTGACATCTTGCGACCTTCAAAAAGTAGATGCTCTCCATGGACCCAAAGGTCCACCGCTTCGCTTCCGATAATGGAATTCGATTGCGCACGTTCATTTTCGTGGTGCGGAAAACGCAAATCAATTCCGCCAACATGAATATCAACATGGCTATTCAAGAGATCAAGTGACATCGCTGTGCACTCAATATGCCAACCTGGAAATCCGCGACCCCAAGGTGAATCCCAAACCATTTCGGTGCGGTTGCCGGCTGATTTCCAGAGCGCCCAATCGGCGTGGAACTTCTTTTCTCCATCATCTGAGTATTCGTAGCGATGTCCGGGCTTAAGCGAATCTAGGCGATTACCGCTAATGCCACCGTAACTCGGAAATGATTGCGCGCTGAAATAGACCGAGCCACTTTCACTGACATATGCGCTGCCATTTTCTATCAGCGTTTGAATACTTGAAATCATGCCTGAAATAGTTTCACTTGCTCGTGGGTAGCTATTAGCTGGTGAAATATTCAATCGCGCGAGATCGGTGTGGAACTTCTCTTCGTATTTGCGGGCGATCTCAAAAGGATCTACTTTTTCCAATTTAGCTTGGCTGAGCATCTTATCTTCGGATTCAAAATCTTCCGACATATGCCCAACATCGGTTATGTTCTGAACTAGTAAAACTTCCATGCCAGATAGCTTGAGAGTTCGCAAGATCAGATCGGCTAAGAGAAATGTCCGCAAATTACCAACATGGGCATCGCGATAAACAGTTGGCCCGCAGCAATAGATATGAACGGGTCTGCCAGTGACATTTACTGCCTGCAGGTCGCGGCTCTGGGTGTTGTAGATTGAGAATTTACTCATTTACTTTCATCCAAAAGAACTCGGTAGTTATAGGAGTGATGGAAGCGAAAGCCCATTGATTTATAGAGGGCCAATCCTGCGCCGTTTTCGCTATCAACCTGTAGCCCAATTTTAGTTGCACCATCACCTTTGGCAGCAGCCATTAGCGCGCGCATTAGCAAAGCGCCGATACCTTTACCTCTAAATTTAGGGTTAACATATACACGAGTTGCCAGCGACCATTTTCCAAAAGTTGCAATTCTTCCGATCGCCACAGTCTGGTTATCAAATTTAATTTCCGCATAGTGAGCTTGATAGTTTCGCATAATTCGTTCGAGCTGATGATCAGATTGAAGAGCCAGCCATTCTGGCGTTGGCTCGGAAGTGGTCACAATTTGAAAATCAGCACTTTCAAGATTGAGACTAACTGGAATATCGTTGACTAAATATTCTGCACCGATTTTAACTTTCCATCCGAGGCCAGCTAAGTAATTATCAAGTTCTTCGTACAGAGGTAAGGGCAATGTAAATGTTGGCGTTAAACCTTTTTCTTGATAAATCTTTACAACCTCATCAACCGCTTTACCTAAATCTAGATTAGGCTCTCCAAATGGAGCAGCACCTGTGGGTAGAACAGAATTTGCGCGCATGGTGAAGCCATCAGAAATTCTTAACCGCCATTTGCCAATTTCCTTAATTTCATCTGCTGGCCAAGTTAAATCAGAGAGATGTTCTAGCTCTTGAATTCGCAGCGAGAAAGGAGCGCCTGTTCCCGCGCGATCGGGTAGCGGTTTAATCTCTCTCCAAATAGCGATCTCATCTTCTGAGAAAGAAATTATCTGACCCTTGGAGTTAAGCAACTCATTTACGCCATCTACAGAGCGTTGTAGCGTCCCGACGATATCCCTAAAGCCACCAGTTGCTTCATGCAGCCGAACTGTGACTCGAGCGCCAATTGCAGCAGCCAGGTTAGGTTGTGATTTTTGGCTAGCCGGGCTCATGTCGTTACTTTAATCGGGCGTTGGCCCAAGTGCATGGTTAGAATTAGCGCCATCGCAGGCTCTGAACACCCAGAGCGCTGCGGACTTAATTTGGAGGAACTCTAGTGACCTACATAATTGCTCAGCCGTGTGTTGATATCAAAGATAAGTCTTGTATCGAGGAGTGCCCGGTTGATTGCATCTATGAAGGTAACCGCATGCTTTACATCCAACCCGACGAATGCGTCGACTGCGGAGCGTGCGAACCAGTCTGTCCTGTTGAGGCGATTTACTATGAAGATGATGTTCCATCACAATGGAAAGATTTCTCAAAGGTAAATACCGAGTTCTTCGTTGAACTAGGTTCACCTGGGGGAGCAGCCAAGGTTGGTCTAACCAATAGCGACCACCCAAACGTCGTTTCACTTCCTCCTAAAGAATAATTTCAAAGAGCCGCTAATTCCCTGTACCCACTGGAAAACTATGCGTGAAAAACTGCCGGATTTCCCGTGGGATGCCCTAGCTCCATACTCTGAAATTGCACGTCAACATCCAGATGGGGCAATAGATCTTTCCCAGGGAACGCCAGTTGATGCAACTCCGCAACTCATTCAAAGCGCACTTAAAGAAAGTTCTGATTCGCCGCGCTATCCCGTAACTGCCGGAACAAAAGAGTTGCAAGAGGCTATTCGCAATTGGGCGATTAACCACTTAGGTGCAACGGGAGATTTCGATGTACTTCCGGTTATTGGATCTAAAGAGTTAGTTGCTTGGCTACCAACGCTTTTGCAAAGCCAGAAAGTTATCTATCCAGAAATCGCATATCCAACTTATTTAGTTGGAGCGTTACTTGCGCAATCCGAGCCTATTGCAGTTGGTATCGATGCAGCGACTTGGCCGAGCGCGGATTTTGCATGGGTAAATACACCATCTAATCCAACGGGGCGCGTGCACTCTGAATCCGAACTTCGGGCAACGATTAACTGGGCGCGTAAGCAGGGTGCAACGCTGGTTTGCGATGAGTGTTATATCGACTTCGGAGATACCGCTACGCCAACTTCACTTCTGAAATACACGGATGGTAACAACTCAAATATTTTAGTGGTTCATTCGCTATCTAAGCGCTCTTCAATGGCGGGTTATCGTGGAGCGTTTTTGATCGGTGATGTAAAGCTAATTTCGCAAATTCGAGAAGTCCGCAAACATGCCGGAATGATGGTTCCGTTGCCAATTCAGAACGCAATGGTTGCAGCGCTAAGTGATGAGACCCATGTAGTTGAACAACGAAATCGCTATAACTCTCGACGTGCGGTGCTCGCACCAGCATTGGTTGCAGCCGGATTTAAAATCGAAGAATCCGCCGCCGGTTTATATATCTGGTGCACGCGGTCAGAAGATTGCTGGAAATCTGTGGAGTGGCTGGCGAAATTGGGCATCGTCGCAACACCAGGCTCCTTCTATGGCGCTCTCGGTGCTTCACATATCCGAATCGCAATGACTGCAACGGATGCGCAGATATCTGGCGCTGCACAGCGCATTAAAGCGGCGATCTAAATGGCAATCGGAATTTTATTAGTTGGTGGCTTTGGTACTCGCCTTAAGCCACTTACAAATCAAACCCCGAAACCAATGTTGCCAGTAGGCGGCCTGCCGGTAACCGAGCACCAACTTCTTGCGGCGAAGAAAGCTGGGATAACTACGGTAATTCTGGCAACTTCGTATCTATCTGAAGTTTTTATCCCTTACTTTGGAGATGGCTCTAAATGGGGAATGAAACTTAAATATGCCGTGGAGAAAGAACCTTTAGGTACCGGCGGTGCAATTCGAAATGCCGCTGAACTAATTGATCTAGAAGCAGCAAAAGCTGCTCATGAAGAGTTTGTGATCTTTAATGGCGATGTACTTAGCCACCACAGCATTGCTGCGCAGTTGGAGTTTCATCGCAAGAGTAAGGCTGATGTCACCTTACATTTAATTAACGTTGCAGATGCGCGTGCATTTGGCTGTGTGCCAACCGATAAAGAAGGTCGAGTCACAGCATTTCTAGAGAAAATGGATAATCCAATAACAAATGCTATAAATGCCGGTTGCTACGTCTTCTCACCGAGCGTGATTGCAGAGATTCCGCTGAATAAAGTAGTAAGTGTTGAGCGCGAGACCTTCCCGAACTTGGTTATTTCAGGACGCCCGGTCTTTGGTTATAGCGAGCAGTCTTACTGGCTTGATATCGGAACCCCAGCAGCACTCTTTAAGGGCTCTCGCGATTTAGTAAATGGAGAATTTGCAGCGGGGGAGGGCACTATTTTTGGTGCAGGGAGCTTGGCAACCGGCGGTTCGAGTATCGGCGCTAATTGCGAAATCGGCTCTGGGGTAACTATTGATAACTCCATAATCGGTGATGGTGTAAAGATCGGTGATGGCGCGCAGATTCGCGATTCATTTATTCTCCATGGGAGTGCAGTACAAGCGGGTGCGCAGATAGTCTCGAAATACTTATCTTCGACTGAAAATTTAGAGATATCACCCACTTAAGTCGATAAATCACCGAAAAAGTGGTGGATTTGACTGCAAAGTTCGAGAATTCAGCGGGTTTTTCAAGCCTCAACCTTGGGATCGCACTTGACTAAACGGGATTACAAGCGTGTAATTCGTTCTAGAGAAGCCGACCTCAACACGAGGCTGGCTGCGAAGGTCTTGAGGAGATTAGTCGATGCCGATTCGTCCAGAAGCAACACCCACTGGCAATCCAACAGCCCCTACTGCTGGACCATCAATTAAATTAGCAAACGGAGAGAACCTAGAGCTCTCTTGGCAAGAACGCGCACTTTGCGCACAAACAGATCCAGAAGCATTCTTTCCAGAAAAGGGTGGCTCAACTCGCGAAGCAAAGCGCGTCTGCCTCTCTTGCGATGTTCGTCAAGAATGTTTGGAATACGCGCTCGCACACGATGAGCGTTTTGGAATCTGGGGCGGACTCTCCGAACGTGAGCGTCGCCGTTTGAAGCGCCGCCCAGCGTAACTCTCATGAGTTCACATCGCGTCACCGCGATTCTGGTACTACATGATGGACAACTTTGGTTGCCCGAAGTAGTTGCCTCTTTAACTTCACAAACTCTGCAAGTTGATTCGATTGTTGCCGTTGATACAGGTTCTATTGATTCATCCGCGAAACTTGTTAAGGGTGCACGAATTCCAGTTCTACCAATGGATCGTGACACCGGATTCGGCGAAGCAGTAGCGCATGCTGTTGCAACTCTTCCTGCATCCAGCGACCCGGAACACGAATGGCTCTGGATAATTCACGACGATCTTTCAGTGGAACGCTCTGCACTTGAGAATTTAATTGCAGAAGTTGATTCACGTCCGAACGTTGCAATGGCTGGCCCCAAACTCCTTGGTTGGCATGATCGCACCCATCTTTTGGAAATTGGTATCAGTATCGCGGCAAATGGAAATCGATGGACCGGACTTGAGCCAGCTGAATATGACCAAGGTCAGCGCGATGGCGTCCATGAAGTGCTTGCAGTTAGCACCGCAGGAGCTTTAATTCGCAGAGATGTATTTGAACAATTAGGTGGATTTGATCCTAATTTAGATTTATTCCGTGATGATGTTGATTTTGGTTGGCGCCTTTACTCTGCAGGTTTTGCAGCTATAGCGGTTTCAAGCGCTGTTGCATTCCACGCAGAAGCTTCTGCAAATGAGCGTCGCTCGGTTGATGTAGCCGAAGCGTTCTTACATCGTCCACTGTTATTAGATCGCCGAAACGCCGCATATGTTCTTCTAGTTAATTCATCTTGGTGGCGACTTCCACTGCTAACTGTGCAATTGCTGACCGGTGCAATATTTAGATCAATTGCATTTCTCTTTGCAAAACTACCTGGATACGCAGGTGATGAGATTTTGGCAGTAGGAACGCAATTTTTACATCCTGCCGAACTAGTTCGCGCCCGAAAGATAAGAAAATTACAGCGCCTTGTTCCTTCAGGCATCGCACTGAGATTTATTCCTTCGAGATGGTCGCAACTGCGATTGGCCGCCTCGCGTTCGGCAGAGTGGGTTCGTGAGCAGCTATTCCCAAGTGAGATTACCGAAGTCCGAAACCCGTCTCTTCTTGATGAGAATTTGGATGAAGAAGATTTGCTCACTCCCGCCAACAGTCGTAGTTGGACAACGCTCTTAAAACGTCCATTAATCGCAGCCACCTTATTTTTATTTGTTCTAACTTTCTTTTGGTCAAGATTTAGATTGGGTTCAATATCTGGAGGCGCCCTACCCGAACAGCCTTCAGGTGTAAGTGCGCTCTGGAATACCTATTTCAGTGGTTGGCACTCCATCGCAATGGGCACATCCGCATCAGCCCCAACGTGGATGGCTTTTCTCGCGGTGGCGGCTACTCCATTCTTCGGAAACGTGAACTTCTTTATTGCAGCGCTCTTCTTTCTGGCGCCGGTATTGCTGGCACTGACGGGACATCACTTCTTAAAGGAGTTCTCAACAAATAGATGGCTCACCACATCTGGCGCTGTTCTGTATGCACTTTCTCCGGTTGCCATTTCAGCAATTAACTCAGGTCGCTTGAGCACCTTAATCGTCTTGCTGCTACTGCCATTGTTGGCTATCGCCGCCCGAGGATGGTTTGAAATTGAGGAATTTTCTTGGCGCAAGGTCTTTGCTCTTTCGCTTCTTGTCTCAATTATCTTTGCATTTTCTCCATTTATTTTTATTTTAGGAATTGCCCTAACTGGGTTTTCAATTTATCGCGACTACATTGATAGCAGCAGCGGCGTAAATATCGTCTTATTCAACGCTCGTCTTTATCGCCGCTTAGCGTTGACCTTTACGCCACTTCTCATCTGCGCACCTTGGAGTTTCGAGTTAATTTTTAATCCAAATAGATTTTTCTTAGATTCCGGGTTTCTTCTGCAGGGAAGTGGTCCAAACTTTGCATTATTGGGAAACCCAGGCGGTCCTGGCTCCTTACCGTGGTACCTAATTAGTCCACTTACTTTGGTATTAGTAATTTCCCTCTTCTCATCAACCCGTGCTCGATTTATCGCAGAAATTGGATTTGTATCACTTTTGATTTCAATTCTTTTCAGTGCAATCTCGATAACAGGTAACGGCACAAGTATCGCAACGCAGCTCTACCCCGGAACTCTTATGGCAATTACAACTATGACAGCAATCGCCTCGGCAATTGCTGTCTCTGATAAGTTGCGAGAGAGGCTTAAAGCAACTCATGTGAATTTCCGTCACATCTCAGCTGCGGTAATGCTAATTGCAACTGCCACATATGCGCTCTCGGCAACGCTTTGGGTAGCCACGACTGCAGGATCTGCTCCATTGCAAAGTGGACGCGAGATAGTCCTTCCACCATTCTTAGCGATTGAAAAAGATGCGAAGACAATGGTTATTAGACCTCGCACGGTAGGCGAAGATGAATCCCTAAACTTTTATTTGGCGCGTGGTGGAGATGCCAGACTTGGCGATCCAGATATGGCGCCATCAAATCGTGAACAAATTACCAATGCTGTACTTGAGCTTGCCGATGGAAGTGGACTAACTTCAAGTTCCACCTTTGCACTTAATGGAATCAAGTATCTATTCCTTAAAAATCCGACCGATGAAAACTTAGTTCGCATTATCGATGGCTTAGGGGGATTTACTCGAGCCTCATCAACAAATGCAGGCATCGTCTGGAAGATTTCTGCAAATACCGGAACAGTTTTATTCACTAATCTTGCTGGCAAGACGACAGTGCTACCGATAAGTCAATCTGAATTTGAAGTCACAGTTCCAGAGCCAGGAACTTTAACTCTTACCGAGAATTACGCTCAGGGCTGGCGGGCTATGCAAGAAGGTCAGCGTCTAGATAGAAATCGCAGCGTCGTTAACTTGCCGGTGTTTGAAGTATTACAACCAGGGACGGTTAGCTTCCTTTATGACGGATCCCTTCGTCGTGCATTAATTTCTTTAGAGTTAATCATCTTTATCACCGTCGTAGTCTTGGCACTTCCCGCTGGACGTCGCCGTCGCGAAATTGAAGATTCGGAGCTGGCATGAAGATCAGGCGTCCATTGGCTCTGGCATCTGGCCTAGTTTTAGTTTTAGCGCTTTCTAATGCGGCGGATGTCGCGGTATCTAATGGAAAATTCTCTTCAAATTACCCTGCCGTTGTCTGTCCTTCAACGCCCAGCGGTTTAACCACAGCGATTTCTCTGCCCTCATCAAAGAGCCAGATTCGATCAACTGGAACTAAATCCCTCTCCTTCATTCCTGCACAAACTCTGCGATATATGCAGAAGAAAGCACCAATAATTTTAGAATCTCAAGGTGCAACACCGGTTGTGTGGCAGATTAGAAAAGGCGTTTGGGCTGGCTCCACTATTTGTTCTTCATTGCAGAGTGAGCAATGGTTTGTTGGCGGAGCCGCTGATGTAACAAGTAAAGGCAAGTTGATCCTGGTAAACAGTGGATTAAGCTCTGCAATCGTAGATATTGAAGTTTGGAATGAAATTGGAGCGCAACCAACCAAGGCAATCACCATTAAGGCAAACTCATATCTTGAACTTGGAGTTGATTCACTAGCTCCCGGTTCTCAATCGCTAGTTATCAAGACGATCACACGAGCAGGTCGAGTTACGAGTTACATGATCGATGAACGTGGTCGAGGATTACGCGCCCTGGGTGGCGATATTGTTAATTTTGCGCCAAAGGCAAGTAAAGAGGTCTTTATCCCCGCCATTCCACATACGGTACGTAAAGTCGGATCAAAATCATTTGAATTGCCTCACACCTTACGGATCCTGGCACCTGGTGAAATCGATGCTCGCATCACCGTTTCTGTCTACTCGACCGATGGATCATTTATTCCTGCCGGGCTAGAAGGCAAAGTTATCAAGAGCGGATCGGTGTCGACTTTAGATTTGAATCCGAATTTACCAACGAGCAAATTTGGAATCAGAATTTCCTCCGACGAGCCGATAGTTGCCTCAGTTTTTTCACAGACAATCTCTGAAGGTAAATCAGACTTTATCTGGAGTACAGCAGCCGCAGAATTGACCCAATCCAATTTTTCAGTGGCTGGTCTTGCCCCTCAACTAATCTTTATCGGAGCGAAAGTTAAAGCCGAGCTTGTACTTCTCTTCAATAATGGCAAACGTAAAACTGTTCGCATTACCGGGGAAGATATCGCCGCGGTAAAGATTCCAGATGGGGTTCGCTCGATATCAATTACCGACGCAGGAAAAGGAATTTATGGTGCAGGGCTGGTTGCAACCAAGAGTGGATATGGATATTTCCCACTTACTGCAGGAAGCGTTCTGACTAAATCATCAGTTCCAATGTCGAATATTCGCGTCTTAACTCCCTGACAATCCCAGTTTTTTTGCTGCCCAACCACTAGCCTTAGCGTCATGAGTAAGTTGGCGCGCACAGGGCGCAGTTGTTCGCGGGTAAGTTGCCGAAGCATGGCTTCGATGACGCTTACTTATATTTATGCGGACTCAACAGCAGTGCTTGGCCCACTGGCTACTTATTCAGAACCACATTCATATGATCTCTGCGAAGCTCATGGAAAGCGCTTAACCGTTCCTAACGGTTGGACAGTAATCAAGGAAGAGTCTTCGCAGGCAGGCCTTGGACCTTCCGAAGATGATCTGATGGCAATTGCAGATGCAGTCCGTGAGGTAGCTGCAAACCATGAGTCGATGCAAGATCAAAACGGGGATACTGTTACAACCGATAACGCATCACTTGGACGGCGCGGACACTTACGCGCAGTCCCATCTTAGATTCTTGCTACTTCTCGAGATAAATTAGCGAAGGAAGAGAAAATTCCAATATTTAAAGCTTATGACATTCGCGGATTAGTTGATGTAGAAATTACCGCTGACTTTACATTTGCAACAGGAGTTGCCTTCGCCAGATTCCTGCAACAAGAACGTGAACCTGGAACAGTCGTAATTGGCGAAGATATGCGCCCCTCATCACCAGTATTTGCCGATGCTTTTTCAGCAGGGGTAACCTCGCAAGGTTTAGATGTAATCCGTATCGGGTTAGCATCCACTGACATGCTCTATTTCGCGGCAGGCAAACTTAACTTTCCGGGTGCAATGTTTACCGCCAGCCATAATCCAGCCGAATATAACGGGATAAAACTCTGCTTAAGCGGAGCCCGTCCAATAGGAAAAGAGTCAGGGCTCTTAACCATTGAACGATTTGTAAATGAAGGATCTCCGATTGATTTTAGAAGCGTAGGTAAAGAGTCAGAGCAGGATTTACTGTCTTCATATGTAGATCATCTACTTTCGTTGGTTGATCTATCAGAGATCCGCCCACTAAAGGTGGTCATTGATGCTGGAAACGGAATGGCTGGACACACCGCTCCAGCGGTCTTTGACCGACTTAACTGCGAAGTGATTCCGATGTATTTTGAGTTAGATGGCACATTCCCAAACCATGAAGCCAATCCGATAGATCCCAAGAATTTGAAGGATTTGCAGAAAGCAGTTAAGAAACATAGGGCAGATATCGGATTAGCATTTGATGGAGATGCTGACCGATGCTTTTTGGTGGATGAAAACGGAGAATTGGTAAATCCTTCTACTCTCACGGCTTTAATTGCAGATCGTGAATTAAAGAAATATCCAGGATCAAATATTATTTACAACTTAATTTCTTCCCGAGCAGTTGTTGAAATTGTTGAAGAAAAAGGCGGGAAGGCTGTTCGTTCGCGCGTTGGCCATTCTTATATAAAGCAATTAATGGCAGATACCGGAGCGGTTTTTGGGGGAGAGCATTCTGGACATTTCTACTTCAAAGATTTTTGGAGGGCAGATTCTGGAATGTTGGCAGCACTTCACGCCATTGCAGCTCTCGGCGAAGCGAAGGGTTCACTTTCGACTCTTCTTAAACCTTATTCAAGATATATCTCTAGTGGCGAAATCAATTCTGAAGTCACGGATGTAACCGCTGCGATGAAGCACGTTGAAGAAATTTATAGCAAGAAAGATGGCGTAGAAGCCGATCACCTTGATGGGCTGACCATTAGCGGCGATACCTGGTGGTTTAACCTACGTGCGTCAAATACCGAGCCACTCCTTCGACTCAACGTTGAGGCTTCTACGCAAGCCCGTATGGCAAAGGTTCGAGATGATGTACTTAACATGATTCGTGGAGAGCTTTAGTTCCTCGTATTAATCCCTTAACTAGTACGCTATGCCTATAGCCGACTAGCACAGTAGAGCCCTACGCCGAAGGTCAAGCGAAAAAACAGCCGTTTAAACTAGGGAGATATATTCAAATGACACCTGTCACAACTATTCCAAAACACGATATCGCAGATGCTTCTCTTGCCGCCGAGGGCCGCAAGCGCATCGAATGGGCAGAACGCAATATGCCAGTACTTGCTCAAATTCGTGAGCGCTTTGAAAAGTCACAACCATTTGCAGGAGTACGTATCTCTGCATGTATGCACGTGACAACAGAGACTGCAAACTTGATGCGCGTACTTAAGGCCGGCGGTGCAGAGATCGCACTTTGCGCCTCAAACCCACTTTCAACACAAGATGACACCGCAGCAGCGCTTGTCCACGAATTCGGAATCTCTGTATTTGCTCGCAATGCAGTAGATCGCGATGGTTACTACGCACATATCAATGCAGCGCTAGATATCGAACCTCACCAAGTATTCGATGATGGTTGCGATCTAGTAAACACACTTCACACAACTCGCAAGGAGCTTCTTCCTAATATTGCTGGCGGCTGCGAAGAGACAACAACAGGCGTTATCCGTCTGAATCAGATGGCCAAAGATGGTGCTCTTACATTCCCAATGATCGCTGTTAACGACACCGACACCAAGCACATGTTCGATAACCGTTACGGAACCGGCCAATCAACACTTGATGCAGTCTTCCGCGCTACAAACTTTCTGCTTGCAGGTCGCGTAGTAGTTGTTGCTGGTTTCGGATATTGCGGCAAGGGCGTTGCAGAACGCGCTAAAGGTATGGGCGCTGATGTAGTAGTTACCGAAATCGATCCAACCAAGGCGCTAGATGCGATGATGCAAGGTTTCCGAGTGATGCCTATGGTCGAAGCTGCAAAGCTTGGCGATGTCTTTATCACCGTCACAGGAAACCGCGACGTACTTCGTGATGAGCACTTTGCTGTAATGAAAGATGGCGCAATCATGGCTAACTCAGGCCACTTCGATATCGAAATCGATGTTGCTTGGCTTGAGCAGAACGCGAAGAAAAAGAACGCGAAGATGCGTCACCAAACTGATGAATATGTTCTTGCAGATGGGCGCCGCCTACTGCTTCTTGCAGAAGGTCGCCTAGTTAACCTCGGAGCGGCAGAGGGACACCCAGCATCAGTAATGGATATGTCTTTCTCTGATCAAGCGCTTACTGCTGAATACCTAGTTAAGGAAGCGAAGAATCTTCCTGCTGGTGTTCACAACGTTCCAACTTATATCGATAAGGAAGTTGCCAGCCTGAAATTGATTTCAATGGGCGGTCGCATCGACACACTAACTCCTGCTCAAGATATGTACCTCAACTCTTGGGAGCACGGTAGCTAATGACTTTGGTTATGGTCGTCGATGACGACCAAGACCTGGCAGAGATGCTCGGCATCGTATTAACCGGTGCTGGCATCGATGTCGATCTCGTAAGTCGTGGTGACGAGGTTCTGGAGGTATTTAGAAATAATCCTCCAGATCTCGTACTGCTGGATGTAATGCTTCCCGGTGTAGATGGAATAGAAGTTTGTAAGTTGATCCGCGCCGAATCTATGGTGCCGATTGTTATGTTGAGCGCAAAAGGTGACTCACATGATGTCGTGCGCGGACTTGAAGCCGGTGCAGATGATTACATGGTTAAGCCATTTCGCCATCCTTCCGAATTAATTGCTCGTATTCGCACGCGCTTGCGTCGCACAAATGCAGATATCTCTGGACTACTTGTAATTGGTGATCTTTCAATTGATGTTACAGCCCATGAGGTAAGCAGAGCTGGAAAGAAGATTGCGCTAACTCGTTTGGAATTCGATCTATTAGTTGCCTTAGCTAAAGAACCCGGTCGCGTCTTTACTCGCGATGCGCTGTTGGGCGAAGTTTGGGGCTATCGCCACTCAACGGATACTCGCCTTGTAAATGTCCATGTGCAGCGCCTGCGTTCAAAGGTTGAGCATGATCCAGAGCACCCACAAATCATCATGACGGTGCGTGGGGTTGGATATAAAGCAGGAGTCTTGGGCGGTTCCTAATATGAACCGAAATTTATTTGCCTTTCGAAATTCACTTGCCTCTAAGGTAATTTTCTCAACTGTCCTTCTATCACTCGGAGTTGTCTGGCTAACCGGATCAGCGCTTTATTCTCAGCTATCTGATGGCGTCAAGCAGGTTAATTTAGAGACTTCACTTGCTGAAGCTCGCTCATCCTTCTTCAACGCGCAATATGAATTTCTCTTGGTCAAGGGCGCAAATACCAAGATCATCGCTGAGACAGTTCAAGAGATAATTATTTCTTCGACCGAAGTAAGCCTGAATCAAGATCGAAAATCAATCTTTCTTAGTCGCTTTGGCGAAAGCGCAGATCCTGTTGGTGTGGAAGTTGCACCTGATTACAGCACCGCAACAGATGAGTTAGATATCTCATCGTTTCCAACTGAACTCAGACAACGGGTTCGCGCAAGTGACATAGTTGAATACAAGTACGCAACGGTGAAGTACAAGAATCGCGCAGATGCTGATGTCTTGATTGCGGGTCGACGTATTGCGATTCCAGACTCCGGTAACTACGAAATGTATTTGGTCTACTCACTGACTAATCAAAACACCACGCTTTCGCTAATCAAGAGTTCCTTGCTATTTACTGGCTTGGCTCTGCTATTCCTGATCGGCTTAATTACTTGGTTGGTAGTAAGGCAAGTTGTTCGACCGGTTAGAGAAGCTGCCCGCATTGCCCAACAGTTTACGGAAGGCGATTTTTCACAGCGCATGAAGGTGGAAAGCTCAGATGAAATTGCCACGCTAGGCACTGCATTTAATGAGATGGCTCTTTCACTGGAATCACAGATCACTCGTTTAGAAAACCTATCTCGCGTACAGCAGAGATTTGTTTCAGATGTTTCACACGAACTACGCACCCCACTAACCACACTTCGAATGGCATCAGAAGTTATCTACAGTGCGAAGGCTAGTTTTGATCCAAATATCGCACGGAGTTCTGAGCTTTTGGTTGCCCAACTTGATCGCTTTGAGAAGTTACTTGAAGACTTATTAGAAGTAAGCCGTTTTGATGCAGAAGTAGCGGTTCTTGAACCAGTTGATTTCGACTTGGTAAGGCTGATCGAAAGATGTATTGAAGATGTTCGAGCTAACGCCCACGATCACACTATTTCTGTGGAAATTGACCACGAAACCGAGCAGGTAATGGTGAAGGCCGATATTCGACGCGTTGAGCGAATAATGCGCAACTTACTGTCTAATGCTCTTGATCACTCAGATGAGAAACCAATTCACGTTTCTGTTGTTGCAACCGACAGTGAAGTTGGAGTTGGAGTAAGAGATTTTGGCCCCGGAATGGACCCTGCATCGCTCTCGCGAGTCTTCGATCGCTTCTGGCGAGCGGATCCATCTCGAGCGCGCGTACGCGGTGGCACAGGACTTGGTCTTTCAATTGCACTTGAAGATGCACGGTTACACAACGGCGAACTCGATGCCTGGGGAGCCCTCGGTCATGGGGCGCACTTCGTTCTTACACTTCCGCTAATCGCTGGATCCCAGATTTCGGGTAGACCAATTCGTCCGCAACCGAAAGATTATCCTCAGCCAATTTAATTTCAATCCGGGTGGATATTTTCCAAGCAATACTCCGGCGGTGTTTAACCTCACCGAAATTATCTTTCCTTCCCGTTGTATCGGTTGTTCCAGGCTAGGAATTTCGATCTGCTCTGAATGTCGCAAACAGTGGCATCCGCATTTTTATCAACGAGCGATTAATTGGCATGGCGAAAGCTTCCCAGTATTTTCTGCTATCCAATATTCACCGATCGCTTCACGCGTCTTGTTAAGCGCAAAGGAATCGCGAATCAAGGCAGCAGATCAATTAATTGTTAATGGAATAGTTCACTCACTTAAACTATTTGTAAACCGTAACGGCCCTGCAACTCTTGTACCTATACCCTCGAGAAAATCGGCTAATCGAAAACGCGGCAGAAATTTCTTGCAAGAGATTACAACGCAGGTAGCAATTGAAGTAGGGCTACCTCACCAATCTCCATTGACACATATTCGTAAAGTAAGAGATCAATCTCAGTTAAATCTCATGGATAGATCAGAGAATATTTCTGGGGCGCTATCAATATCACCTGATTTCACCACTGAAATTTGCGCAGGGAATACTGGACCTAAGATTATTGTTATTGATGATCTGATCACTACTGGGGCCACCCTGGCCGAGGCGATCCGGGCCTTGCGTACCGCAGGTTTTACCGTGCTCGGCGCGGTAACAAGCTGTACGGCTAAACCCCTACGATAAGGGGTCTGGATTTGTAGTAACTGGATACCAACTGGGTAGGAATTGGTTAGGAAAGGGTCGTAAATGGCAAAGATTATTGACCGAATCATGCGGGCTGGCGAAGGCAAGATTCTTCGCGAGTTAAGCAAGGTTGTCGATCAAGTAAATGCCTTTGAGCCTGCGATTTCCTCGCTTTCCGATGAAGCGCTTCGCGCCAAGACCGATGAATTCAAATCTCGTTTTGCTGCTGGATCAACTCTTGATGATTTACTTCCTGAAGCTTTCGCTGTTGTTAGAGAAGCGGCAAAGCGCACACTGGGTCAGCGCCACTACGACGTACAGATAATGGGTGGTGCCGCACTGCATCGTGGAAATATCGCCGAAATGCGAACTGGTGAAGGTAAGACTCTCGTTGCAACCCTTCCCTCATATTTAAATGCACTTGCCGGTCGAGGCGTTCACGTTGTTACCGTTAACGATTATCTTGCTGAGCGCGATAGCGAATGGATGGGTCGTATCCATCGCTTCCTAGGACTTACCGTCGGAGTAATTGTAAATAGCATGACTCCTTCTGAGCGTCGCATCGCGTACAACTCAGATATTACCTACGGTACAAATAATGAATTTGGTTTCGATTACCTGCGCGATAATATGGCGTGGACACTCGATGATTGTGTTCAGCGCGATCATTTCTTTGCAGTAGTCGATGAAGTTGACTCAATTCTTATTGATGAAGCTCGTACGCCTTTGATCATCAGCGGACCCGCGGATAAAGCAACTAAATGGTATGTAGAGTTTGCAAATATTGCTGACAAACTGCAGCGCAACACACACTACGAAGTAGATGAGAAGAAAAAGACCATCGGAATTCTTGAAGATGGCGTGACCAAGGTTGAAGAACTGCTAAAGATTGAAAACCTCTACGAGGCTGCAAATACAACGTTAATTGGTTATCTAAATAACTCAGTCCGTGCCAAAGAACTCTTTAAGCGCGATAAAGATTATGTTGTCATGAATGGCGAGCTCTTAATCGTTGACGAGCACACAGGCCGTATGTTGTCGGGCCGTCGCTACAGCGAAGGTTTACACCAGGCGCTTGAAGCTAAAGAGCGTATCGAAATTAAAGATGAGAACCAGACTTTAGCTACGATCACACTTCAGAACTATTTCCGCCTATACGAAACCATTTCAGGTATGACTGGTACGGCGATGACTGAAGCCTCTGAATTTCAACAGATCTACAAACTTGGCGTGGTTCCAATTCCTACCAATCGTCCAATGCAGCGCATTGATCAGGCGGATTTGGTCTACAAGACTGAGCTCGGAAAGTTTATGGCGGTTACCCAAGATATCGTCGAGCGTCATCGTAAAGGCCAACCTGTTCTCGTCGGAACAGTTTCAGTTGAAAAATCTGAGGAGCTTTCAGCACTTCTTAAGAAATCAGGAGTTCCTCACGAAGTTCTAAATGCTAAGCATCACGAACGCGAAGCGTCAATCATCGCTCGCGCTGGAGTTAGCGGCGCAGTTACCGTTGCAACCAATATGGCAGGTCGCGGTACAGACATCATGCTCGGTGGAAACCCTGAATTCATGGCTGACTTCGAACTTCAACGACGCGGACTTTCACCAGTTGATAACCCAGTTGAATATGAAGCGGCATGGCCAGAAGAAATTGCTAAACAGAAGGCTGCAGTTGCCAAAGATCATGAGGCAGTTGTTGCCCTTGGCGGCCTCTATGTTCTTGGCACTGAGCGCCACGAATCTCGTCGTATTGATAACCAGTTACGCGGGCGTTCTGGACGTCAAGGCGATCCAGGTGAATCGCGTTTCTATCTTTCTCTGCAAGATGAGTTAATGCGCCGCTTTAATTCGGCGCTAGTTGAGCGATTCTTATCTGCAGCAGGTCTTCCAGATAACGAACCAATCGAATCAAAGATGGTGAGCAATGCCATTCGCTCTGCTCAAACCCAGGTTGAAGCGCAGAACTTCGAGATCCGTAAAAACGTTTTGAAATATGACGATGTAATGAATCGCCAACGTGAAGTAATTTATGGTGAGCGACGCCTAGTACTTGAAGGCGAAGATATTTCTACGCAGGTACAAACTTTCTTGGCAGATACGCTAATTGCCTATGTAAATGCCGAAACCGCTGAGGGCTACGGCGAAGATTGGGATCTTGATCGACTATGGCAAGCGCTAAAGCTTGTATATCCAATTGGTTTTACCGCCGACGAACTAATCGCCAAGATTGGCTCACGCGCAGCGCTAGACGTTGATTACTTAGCTGATCAAATCCTGGAAGATGCAACAGCGGCTTATGAAAAGCGCCAGAACGAACTCGGTGCAGGTGTGATGCGTGAATTAGAGCGCAAGGTATTGCTCTCAGTTCTAGATCGTAAGTGGCGTGAACATCTTTACGAGATGGATTACCTCCAAGAGGGAATTGGGCTGCGCGCAATGGCGCAACGTGACCCTCTAGTTGAATACCAGCGCGAAGGTTACGAACTCTTCTCAGCGATGATGGATGGAATCAAAGAAGAGCTTGCAAGTTTGGTCTTTAACGTAGAAGTTTCTGTCCAAGGCGATGGCTCAGAAGTTGTTGCGGCAGGTATCACTGAGAAACCTGCTGATTTATCTGCGCTCCAATACACAGCAGCCGATGAATCTGGCGTTTCTACAAAGGGTGAAATTTCTCGTAACGCACAATGTCCGTGTGGTTCAGGTAAGAAATTCAAACGTTGCCACGGTGCTGCTTAACTGCTTTAGAGTTAAAGTAGACGCAGCTCCGTACATAACCAACGCTTATCAACGCCTTCAAATCGGATTACCATCGCGCGCAGTCGATCACCGTATCTAACGGTAATCGTTGATTCGCAAATACCATCTAGGGGTTGGCTCTGATGGATGGTTCGAATTCTTCCAATTTCTTTCTGACTTCCCACCTGCTTTAGCAATTGCATATAGATATGGCGATGACAGCGTGATATCAATTGTGCTGGCTGGCGGCGACCGGCCCAAATTTCTACAACGCTGACAGCAAATTTCATCGTCCAAGTATGTAACTCAGGCAATTCACTTGCCGATGTGGGTACAGGTTCAAACCCTGGTTCATACTCTTCACCAAAGTTGGATGGGATTAAGTAAAGTTTCGCACTTTGCTGGGGAAGCGGCTCAAATTTCTTTTTATTGGCAATCTCGGAAAGTGAGTAAAGATCTAGCTGCGGATGGGTCCATAGCGCTGGATCCTCACAACTAGAAACCAGGCGTAGCTCCCTTTTAACTTCTGTATATTCTCTTTGAGTAGTCATGGCGCAGGGTCGCTCGCAATGCAAGAACGCTCATCAATCTAAAGTGCTGCTTCTTCTCATCCGAAAGTATTACTGTGGATAAGCAAGCCACTGAAGTGCGCTGATGGCATTTAGTACCCCACTATGAATACACAGAAGAAGGCAGCCCAAACTAGATTTATCGTTGCAGTCTCACTTTTTGCTGCAGCGCTAATCTCTGCGCTAGCGCTGACCGCTTTAGGTAATAGAACCGATAGTTATTGGGTGGCAAAGAACGCACTAGCCCCGGGAGTTGAAATATCGCGTGATCAAATTGAACAGGTCAAGGTTGCACTGGGGGAGAGCTCTTCTAGGTACTTTTCAAGTCGCACAACTCTGATTGGAAGTTTTATCACGAGAGCACAGAGCGCTGGCGAGTTAATTTCTATAGATGATGTTAGCGATCTCGCGCCAAGCCAACGTACGCAGCAGGTACCAATTGCTGTTGGCAGTTCGGATTTACCTACAGATATATCTATAGGCGAGGCGATCAATATCTATTGGGTCCCCGATCCCTCTATGGGCGGCGTTCAGATTGGTATGCCAGAAATAGTTGTAAAGAACGCCTATATTCGGTCGATTGATAGAAAATCTGCCAATTTCTCATCAGATATCGCGCTAACAATTTCGCTTATCGATTCTCAGATCATCAACTTGCTCGATGCGACAGTAAGTGGCCGACTGGTAATTGTTCGCGCCCTGGAGTAGCTCATGGATCACTTAGAAGTACCAACGGTAATAACTGCAATCGCAGATCCTGAATTTGAGGGACAGGTTTCACGCGCGTTATTTAGCCAAGGATGGAACGTCGTTGCCAGAGTAATGGATTTTTCAGAACTGCAAAGGGCGCTATCTGTTAACTCAGGAAAAAAGCTTCTGCTTTTATTCTCAACAGACCTACCCGGATCTAACTCAGATGAGATAAAAAAGTTGGCATCACCTAGTACTTCACTCTTTGGATTTGCCGATCATTCTGGAAACGATCGAGGATTTTCCAACATTTTTGCAAGGCCAAATTCCCCTGAAAACTTAACCTTAGCCATCTTGGAGAATGTCAGATCCTCTGGCTTTCGAGCGCCAATGATCCATGAAAATGCAAAGTGTGGAGCCAAGGTAGTTGCTGTTGGAGGAATTGGGCATGGAACTGCAAATACAACGTTGGCTATAAATCTGGCGCAAGAAAGCGCTCTATTAGGCGTCAGAACTCTACTGATTGAAGCCAGCTTTCAAGCACCGGCTATCTCATCGCTCTTGGATCAACGTAAGTTATCTAGCGAAGCAAGATGGCGTGATTTTTCTGAGAACTTATCGATGATGGAGTTAACCCAAGAGACAACCGCAGATTTTGAAGAAAGAGTTATGACTGCAGGAGAAAAGTTCGAACTCATAGTTATTGATCTTGGCTCAGTGGCCTTCCTCGCTCGTGAACTATCCGATAGACGCTGGAGTTCAGCGGTAAAAATTTGGGCAACTCGTAATGCAAATCAACTTTTATTTACAACCAACTCAACTTTTCTGGCGCAGAAAAGATGCGATGAATTTGTTCAAAGTCTTACAAATATCTCCATATCTGCCGAAATTCATCTTGTGAATACAAATTCTTCGAATAAGCGCGATCAAGAGATAAACGCTTCAAAGCGGCCGCCGCTCAGATCTGCGGTTCAGTGGAATCTTCCTTGGGACCCGCGATCTTGCCAGTTAGCAGTTGAAGAACGTACGACTCTGGTGCAAGTCGCTGAAAGGGGAGCGCTGCGCAAAGAGATCGGTAAGATCGCGCAGGCGATAAGCCCAATCTCTCGGAAGTAAAGCCAGCCTTAAATCTCTTATACCCTTAGCGCTATGCGCGGGTATCTTCCAGTAACAGTTGAAGAAATTGCTGCATTCCTAGATTCACAATCTATGGAGTGCGGACCTTTATACGCCCCAACAATTAAATTTTTAACCGCCAATAGCGAGATGGATGAAGAGGAAGGCGAATTCCTGCTTTCAATGCTCGCAGCTGATGAAGCGCTAGAGATGCGCGCAAATCCAACAAGTGCCGGCTTTATATTGGCGCTAGAAGTTAGCGATCCCGAAATTGCCGAGCACGGCGAAAATTTTGTGATTTTAAAGGATCTCGCCAAGTGGGAGAACGTGCAATGCGCTTTCATGGTCTCACCAGATGGTGAAGAGCTAACTTGGTTTGCGACTCAGGAGATAAAGCCAGCGCTTAGCGATTGGTTGCAGGGATAGTTTGCGATGCCTAAGTTAGAAGAGTTTTTACGTGATCGAAGCCCGTTGGATGCTAAACAGATTAGGCGCATTCGCGAGTTAACCTCTGACTGGCAACTCCTAGCCGACCTTTCTTTTGCTGATTTGATTCTATGGGTTCCCCTTCGCAAAGATTTTAAAACTTGGCCCTCTGGATATGTTGCAGTTGCGCATATTCGCCCAACAACGGCTGCCACCGTTTTTAACCAGGATGTAATCGGCGATGAAATCGAATGGGGTGCCCGCCCCAGAATTGATCAGGCGCTATCGGAAGCCGAAATCATTCGCGATGCACAGCCAGAAAAGTTCGGAGAGATTTTCATCAAGGAAGAGACAATTCCGGTAATTCTCGGCGATCAAGTAATCGCAGTAATTTCACGACATCGCAACGCCGAATTAATGCGTCGACCAAGTCGCCTCGAATTAAATTATCGAGAAGTCGCTCACAACGTTTATCGCATGGTGGCAGAGGGAACTTTTCCATATACCGAACATAGCGAGCTCTTCGATCCGGCAGTTCGTGTTGGAGATGGACTAATAAGACTGGATATCAACGGTGCAATTATCTACGCCAGCCCGAATGCAAAATCTGCATTTAGCCGAATGGGATGGGCCGGTGAACTCGAAGGAAATAATCTCGGACAGGCTGCACGTAGCGTTTCAGTTGTAAAACTTGAAGCGCATGAAGAAGCGATCGAAGTGGGTTTGAGCGGAAAGGCGCTACGAAGAGTTGAAATTGAAAATGCTGGAGGAACTGTTGACCTGTTAGCGCTTCCACTGCTTGCAGGTGGAGATCGAATCGGTGCGATAGTGCTCTTACAGAACGTTACAGAACTTCGTCGTCGTGAGCGTGAACTAGTGACTAAAGATGCGACTATTCGTGAAATTCATCATCGCGTTAAGAATAATTTGCAGACAGTTTCAGCCTTACTTAGATTGCAATCTCGTCGCATCGAAGATCCGGCCGCAAGTGCTGCGTTAAATGAAGCGGTCCGTCGTATTGCATCTATCGCTCTCGTTCACGAAACACTTTCTAGTAGCGCTGAAGCATCCGTTGCCTTTGATGATGTTTTAGATCGCTTAGTTGCTCATGCTTTGGATCTAAGTCCACGAATGGGTCAGTTACAGATTGCGCGCACGGGAGAGTTAGGCGCACTTGATCCGCGTATTGCAACCCCGCTTTCATTGGTTGTCACCGAGTTAATTCATAACGCCCTAGAACATGGCCTTGCTGAGTCCGGAAACCACTTAACGATAACGGTTGCACGAGGTGAAAGTGGCGCCGAGATTACAATCTTTGATGATGGTGTTGGCTTGCCAAAAGGATTTTCACTTGCGGAATCTTCAAATCTGGGCTTGCAGATTGTTCGAACCTTAACTGAGAACGAGTTGCGCGGAAATATAGATTTAGTTCGCACACCCTCAGGAACTGAAGCGCGCTTAACTTTTCCTATTTAGTTAGATTCAAATGCATTAAATGGTTTTGCATTAAATGGAGTTGTTCTGCTCCATCATGCGCGCACGATTACGAGCAGCACGGCGCTTAAGTGCACGGCGCTCATCTTCAGAGAGGCCGCCCCAAACGCCAGCATCTTGTCCACTCTCTAACGCCCAAGCTAAACAAGCATCTTTAACGATGCAGCGATTGCAGACTTTTTTCGCCTCTTCAATCTGAGTTAGGGCGGGGCCGGTATTACCTACGGGAAAGAAGAGCTCTGGATCCTCGTCGCGGCATGCTGATTGATGTCGCCAATCCATGAGTTATCTCCTTCTGATAAATGCAGTGAAATCCAAGACGCGATGAAATCAAGACTAAGTGAGCTCAAAATCTTCTCGCGTAAGTATCCAATTCTCCCTGTTACTAGGTTGATAAACAAGGATGAACGGAAAGAGATTTGGTAAATGAGAGGTGATTTAGGTCGCGTGCCCCCGACAGGATTCGAACCTGTGCACCCGCCTCCGGAGGGCGGTGCTCTA